>JBKJUN010000387.1:0-7882 GCA_046590555.1 Bryobacter sp.
GAGAACAAGAACCTGCCGGGCTTTGTGGTGATGATCAGCCAGAAGAGTGCGATCAATACCGATCAGCCGCTCTTTAGCCGGCTTTGGTCGGCGGGCTTTTTGCCGTCGAGCTACCAAGGTGTGAAGTTCCGGGCTGGGGCTGATCCTGTTCTCTACCTGAATGATCCCGAAGGCATGTCGAAGGACACCCGTCGGCGCATTCTTGATTTGAGCGCCAAGATGAACCAGATGCGTGGAGACACGAACGGGGACCCGGAAGTGGATACTCGCATCGCCCAGTATGAGATGGCATTCAAGATGCAGAGTTCGGTGCCAGATCTGATGGATCTGTCGAAAGAGACTGAAGCTACGTTTGATTTGTACGGTGAGGATTCTCGTAAGCCCGGCAGCTTTGCGCAGCAATGCCTGCTGGCCAGACGGCTGGTGGAGAAGGGCGTTCGCTTTGTGCAGCTTTACAATCGCGGATGGGATCAGCATAATGATTTGCCGCGCGATATTCAGTTGCAGGCCAAGGCGACAGACCAGGCTTCGGCTGCGCTGGTTCTCGACTTGAAGCAGCGCGGACTGCTTAAGGACACGCTGGTGGTTTGGGGTGGAGAGTTTGGGCGAACGGTTTATTGCCAAGGCAGGTTGACGGAAACCAATTATGGACGCGACCATCATCCGCGTTGCTTTTCAATGTGGATGGCGGGTGGGGGTGTGAAGCCTGGGACTGTGATTGGCGAGACCGATGATTACAGCTACAACATCGTCAAGGACCCGGTGCATGTACACGATATCCAGGCGACGCTGCTGCATTGCCTTGGCATCGATCACACCAAGTTGACGTATAAGTTTCAGGGGCGGCACTTCCGGCTGACTGACGTGCACGGGAATCTTGTGAAGCAGGCGCTGGCCTAGCTACTGCAATACAATCGCCTGGGACTTGGGATTCTGGAAGGCTCCCACCTTTAAGGTGACGGGAACTCTTCCGCGCAATCTAACGCCTTCTGGCACTCGCAGATTGACTTGCAGGAGACCCGAGAAGGCGGGAGCGGCTCCGGCGTAGAGAATTTCAGCGGGGATGCCACCCACTTCGAGACTGGTAGGCAAGAAGGGGACTTGCAATCCAGCCGCCTCGCGGAGGAGGCCTTCGCCGGTTCCATACAGGGTCAGCACGTCGCCCGATCTTGCTGGTGTCGCATCGCTGTTGAGGGTGCCATCTGGCCTGACGGCTACGATCAAGCCACTGGACTCGAAAAATGCTGGCACGGCACCGACGACATCTACGGGCAGGCGGTGGATTAGCGCCCCGCCTACTCTTAACTCGACACTGACTCTGGTTCGCCCGGCGACGGCATAGGGCATCTGAAAGTTGACTTGAGTTTTGCCGGCGTAGCTGATGGGGGCAGCCATGGAATCTACTGTAACTTCGGCTTGATCTGGGCGCGATAGTTCTCCGGTTAGCAAGGAGAGCAGTTGCCCGGGAGCTGCGGGGCCTTCGGCAAAGCTCGCGGCGTGAACGATGCGGCCGCTTTGTAGATTGCTGACTACGATTTCGGCTGGGGGTTCGATGCGGCGGAGGCGGTTGTTGAGTCGATCAGCAACGACAAGGTTGCCGTCGGGCATGAGCGCGAGTCCAGCAGGCTCGTTTAGGGTCAATGCAGTCGCATCGCCTGCATCGGCATTAAAGCCGTTTTCGCCTGTGCGGCCGGCAATGATCGAGACATCGCCACTTAATGTGATTTGCTGCACGCGATGCCGCTGGGATTCGCTGAAGAAAAGCGTCCCGTTGGGGGCGACGGTAAGGCCTTCGGGGTTGAGCAAATCGCGAAGCAGAGTGCGGATCTTGCCCGAGACTGGCTCCACTATTCGGATGGACTGATTGCCTGTGTCGGCGATGTAGAGCGTTCCCTGCCCGTCGACAGCAATCGCACCTGGGGAATTGAGGCGTGCAATTAGAGCATCCTGGCCGTCGCCGCTGTTGCCTCGAATTGAAGATCCAGCCACGGTGGCGACTCGTCCTCCAGGGGCGAATCGCCGCACGCGGTTGTGACCGCGTTCGGCAACGTAAAGATTGCCTTCGCGGTCGAGAGCGAGACCAGAGGGAGCGGCAAGGCTGGTTTGAATAGCCAGACCGCCATCGCCTGAGAATTCGTTTCGGCCTGTTCCGGCGACTGTCTGAATTGATCCTCCGGGGACAAAGACTCTTAGCCGCTGGTTGCCGGTATCGGACACATAGACGTTGTCGAAGGCGTCTACTGCCAGGTAGGTTGGAGTGTTGAGGGAGGCTTGGGTGGCAAGGCCGCCATCGCCGCGAAAGCCTGCTTCGCCCGAGCCTGCCACCGTTAAGATGGAGCCATCGGGACGTACACATCGGACACGGTGATTTCCGGTATCGGTGAAATAGAGATTGCCTTTGGAATCGGCTGCAATGCCAACGGGCCGATTGAGCCTTGCAGCCAGGGCAGGGCCGCCATCGCCCCTGTAGGTTGCGAAGTTGTTGCCGATCAGAATCTCGATCAGCCCCTGTGGATTGACGCGGCGAAGCCAGGTGGACCCGGCCGTTACGATGTTACCGAAGGGGTCGACGGCGACGTCACGACCGCCTGGGGGCAGGATGGTGGACTTGCCTTGAGCATCGAGCTGCCACAAGAAGTCTCCTCTCGTGTCGGCGATGAGCAGGCTTCCGTCAGAGCGCCTTGCCAGACCGACAGGCCGCTCCAGAGGCATCTCTTTAGATGCGGCGGCCAGAATGTCTACACGGCCATCGCGCCTGATACGGCGCACGCGGGCATTGCCGCTGTCGGCGACCAGAATATTGCCCTCCGCGTCGAGGGCGAGGCCGGCAGGAGAGTTGAGCTCCATTGCGGTGAGCGGAAGACTGGTCAGGCTGCCATCGGATCGCAATTCGAGGACTCGATTTGCGCCAAAGTCTGAAATGAACAGGGTGCCAGAGGCGGTGGCCAGGACGTTACGTGGTGCAATCAGACGCACCTCTTTGGGCGGGATTAGCTGGCCTGCTGCCGGTATTTCTCGAGTTCCACCACCGACTATGGTTTCGATCTGCCCGTTGCGGGAGATCTTTCGGACTCGGGCATTTCCGAGATCGGCAAAGATCAGATCACCTACTGCATTCACGGTCAGACCATAAGGCGTGTTCACTTTGGAGCGGGAACTGGGGCCAGCGTCACCGGAAAAGCCTGGGAGGCCATCGCCGGCAAGAGTTGTAATGAGTCCTGAGCGGTCCACACGGCGAACGCGATGATCGTCGGCATCACTGACATATACATTGCCCAGCGCATCAGTGGCGACACCCTGGAGAAAGCGGATCGATGCATCTGAGGCGCGTCCGCCGTCGCCGGCATCTGTGCCGCCGGCGATCGTGCGCATTTTCCAGGGCTGCTGAGCCATGAGCATCGCAGCAAAGCTTAGTAAAAGACAGTACCTCACATGGAGTAGTGTGTCGAGCTAAGCAAAAATCGCCAAGATTTTGTCATCATATTCCCGCTCCCGGCTCGATAAGAAGACTTAACGGAAATCAATCTAGAACAATGAAACGCTTAAGACTGGCCTTTGTGGCAGCTTGCGTTTCTTTCGCTGCCATTGCGAATGCGGAAGAACTGCGGCTGAAAACACGAATTATTGATGCAGAGTTAGAAAACCCTGCTGCGCTCAAACTGAGGGCAGCGACGGCGAATCCGCGCAGCATGAGCGGCACCCGCTGGCACTGGCTGGTGCAGTTTAAATCTGCTACGCCTGATTTGAGCACCTGGATGCTACGTGGGGCAAAGGTTCTTTCGAGTGTTCCGGTAAACGGATTTATCATCGCCGCGCCACAGGAGATGTCCTGGGAGGGGCTGGAATTCGCTTATCGGTCAGCGATCGAGGCTGGAGACAAGATGAGTCCGCAAATCGTGACAGCCGAGCTTGTGACGGGTGATCCGATTGCGGCACCTGAGCGCAATCTGGTGATCCTTCACTTTCACAAGGATGTGGAGAGTTGGGAAGTGGATGGAATTCTCGATGCCGAAGGGGTGACGGCGCTGAAGAATGGATCATTGAGCGAGGAGGATCGCCTGGCAGAATTGACTTCTTCGCAGATGGCGGCGCTTGCGCTCTGGGATGAAATGGAATACGTATTCCCTGCCCCAAAAGGATTGAAAGATGGAGAGCTATATATGTCTTGCGGTGGCGTCTTGAGCGCCGGTTACGAAGTAGCGATGCTGGCTGCCAGCTTTGGAGAGGGCTGGGATGGACCGGGCCGCGGCCAGGCCAGCATCAGCTATTCGTTTGGAGGTTTGGGTACGCGGACCGATCCAGTACAAACGCGGGCAGAAGTGCGCCGGGCACTCAATGAATGGTCGCGGGTGGTGGCGGTGAATTTTACGGAAACCACTGTACGCAATACAACGCGCAACATCGATGTGCTTTTTGCCACGGGCGAGCATGGGGATCCCTTCCCTTTTCTGAGCGGATCTACTGTTCTCGGTCATAGCTTTTATCCTGCACCGCCAAATCCGGAACCGATCGCTGGGGACATCCATATCAACGATGCATGGGGCTGGTCGATTGGCGGGCAGTGGGATGTCTTCAGTGTTGTTCTGCATGAGATTGGCCACTCGCTGGGGATTGGCCACACCGATATGCCCGGGTCGGTAATGTATCCGTACTATCAAAAATCAGAGAATCTGAAGCAGCCCGACATTGACTCGATTCGACAGATATACGCAGAGGCCAGATCGACGACTGCGGCACCGCTGGCCATTGCGATCTCGAATCCGGCCGAGGGCAGCCGTCTGAATGCAGTGACGGTGAACCTGAGCGGAACCATCATTAGCGGTGCGGCTGGTTTGCGAATTAGCTATCTCAATGAGACATCAAACCTGCGGGGCAACTGCATTATCAACAGCGTCAATACAACATTCAGTTGTGCAGCCATTCCGCTAACGGCTGGAGGGAACCGGCTGCGTATCGAAGCCACGCTCAACACCGTAACAACAACTGTACTGCGGAATCTTATTCTCGACTCAAACGCGGATGTGCAGGTGAGAATCACATCGCCGGCAAACAGTGGCCAATCGACAAGTGCCAGTGAGATTCGTATTGAGGGCATAGCGAGTCACACGGGAGGAATTGCGTCTGTGCAGTGGGCGACGAACCGTTCCAGGAGAGGATCGGCTAGCGGCCTTGAATCCTGGAGCGCAGTGATTCCGCTTGAAACTGGCAGCAACGAAATCTCGATAACAGCGAATGCCCGTACGGGTGTTTCGACTACAAACAAAATCATGATCGAAAGAACAGTCCCGGCCGCACCGCAGCCGCCGGCAAATCCTGGAGGGGATACGGTACCACCACGCATGACAATCCAACAACCTATAGGAAACTTCATTATTACAAGCGCATCAAGGCTTACATTCCGCGGCACTGCTTCAGATAACGTCGCAGTGAAACAAGTCACCTGGACTAACTCCGCAGGAGACCAGAGCGGTGCGGCTGTAGCCAACAATTTGACCAGCAGTACGAGTTGGTCCTTCGATGTCAATATTGCTATCGGCTTCAATGCAATCCAGGTGCGAGCCTGGGATTCGGGCGGCAACTCGACACTTTATAGCACTACGATTCGGCGCTACTGAGGGCACCTCGATTAAGCTGTAGCGATGAGCAAGATTCGCACCGCTACAGTTGTTGGCTCCGGCCAGATGGGGCCTGGCATCGCCAGTACACTCGCTTTGGGTGGGGTCAAAACTACGATCTATGGACGCACAGAGGGACGCGCCTGGAATGGCCTCTATGCCGCGCGCGAACACCTGCTGCTACTTGAGCAGAACGAGATTATCACCACTGCGCAATCAAACCGGGGGATTGAGTTGCTTGACGCCAGTCATCACTTTGAAGAGGCACTCGCCGGTCGAGATTTGGTCATTGAATCCATACCGGAGAATATGCAGCTCAAGCAGGAGTGGATTGCGAGTGTAGAGCCGATTGTTGGTCCAGAGTGCTGGATCACATCGAACACAAGCGGCATGAGCATTACCGAGATGAGTTCGAAAGCCATGCACCCGGAACGCATCTGTACGACTCATTTCTGGAACCCGGCTCACTTGATGCCGCTGGTGGAGATTGTTCGTTCGCCGAGTACGTCTGAACACGTTGTGCAGGGGTTGAAGGAATTACTTGAGCGTTGCGGCAAGGTGCCTGTTGTGGTGAAAAAGGACCGCCCGGGCCAACTTGGCAATCGGTTGCAAATGGCAATGGTGCGCGAGGCGGTGAACATCATTGCCGAGGGCATCGCCGATGTTGAAGATGTGGACCGGGCAGCGAGCCTCGGCTTCGGGCTGCGACTGCCTGTTTACGGGATTTTCGAACACCAGGATTTGGTCGGCCGTGACGCATTTACGGTTTGTGACTATGTTTCCAAAGATCTTTACAACGAGCCTGGTGCGCCGCCACTTTACAAGCTGATGAGCGAGAAGGGTAGCCTTGGCACCGGCCCGGGGAAAGGTTTCCACGACTGGACGAAGAAAGATCCCGACCAGGTGAGGAACCGGCGAGACCGTTGGCTGCGCGAGTTTCTCAAGAGCCCTTATGGTGAGATGATCCGTCCGAAGAATGACTAACTAGAACGAAAAGCGTCCGCCAAGCTGGAAGGCACGAGGGCCGCCAGAGCCGAAGACCTGGCTGGCGCGGCTGGTTGCAATGCCAAAGGAGGCAGGGTTGTTGAGGCTGCTGCTGATGCCTCCGAGGTTGGCAATGTTGAAGACGTTGAAGCCTTCGATGAAGAGGTTCAATTTGTAACGCTCGCGGAACTGGATGATCTTGGTGATTCGGATGTCTTGCGATGAAAAGTTGTCACCGAAGGAATAGTCTGCGGGGAGAGAGAGTCTCGGGATGGTCTGGCCACGGGAGGTGCGGGGACGTTGACCATTGGCGAGATCCGGGTAGGCGGCGTTCCAGGCGGCTACCGACTTTTCGAGTCGCTCTTTGGTGGGCTTTCGGTCTGGCACGTTCCAACCGGGCAGGAAGGCTGTATCCAGTCCATCGCCGTCGAGATCGACGCTGCCGAGTTGAGGACGGTAAGGTCCGCGTGTGCCCATCGAAGAGATGAACGAGGCTTGTATATTGAAGGGCAGATCGACGATCCCTGAGACGTTCAGGGAGTGACGGCCACCGGTTGGGCCCCAGTTCTCAAACCAGTTGTCGAGATTGGTAATGCCGTTCATGCCCTGGGCGGCAGCCAATGCGTAGGAGGCCATGAACTGATAGCGCTTGGAGAATCGCTTGTCGACCTTGACTAGCAGGGCACGATAGACCGAGCGGCCGGCTGAGGTGCGGATGCCGATCGAGCCGGTGGAGCAGTTGGCCTTTGGGTCTGCGGCCTGAGTGCCGACGCAGCGGGGAATCACAGGGCCCTGCACTCGGAAAAAACGATTGTAGTCGAGCGCACCGAGATCCTCGCGGAAGCCGTGGCGGTATACGAAGTCGGCGTTGATGACGAGGTCTTTACGGACTTGGCGTTGTACGCCCAGAGTAAGGTGGCGCGAATAACCGGGGCCATAGCGGTAAGGGTAGATGTCTGTGCCTTGCTTGGAGAGGTTGATGTTGCGAACCGAGAGATCGTTGGGATTGGGGTTGGCTGTGAGGGCTTCGGCCTGGGCTCGCACCTGAGGCAGGATGTTGAGCAAGTCTGCCAGTCTGAAGCCGGTGGGCAGGGTGCGGAAGTCGAGCGGGGTGCCGACGTTTACGTTGGGAAGGAGGCCGGGGATTGGGTTCACGATGCCAGCGGTTGGGTTGGGGATGCTCTGGCCGCCAAACTGCTGCCGGCCATTGCCGACCGGGCCGATGGCTGCACGTTCGCCCAGGCGTTGTGACAACTCCGTTGTGTCGTAATAGAAGCCGCCAC
>JBKJUN010000424.1:0-1507 GCA_046590555.1 Bryobacter sp.
TTTGCGTAGACCTCGCGATCAACGAAATTAGAGGGGGAGGGCAATGGGCTGTCAGTGTCGCCAGTCTTATCGAGAACAATGAACTGCGCGGTGGCGGTCTTGCCGACCCCGCGGGCCATTACCACCGTGAGTCCTCGTCCAGAAGCGGTAGTTGTGCCAGTCTGGCTGACTTTGACTACTGCTTCATCGAGGACGGAATAGCGCACTTGCCGGGTCATGTCGCGAGTGGTGCCATCGGAGAGGAGGCCGGTGACGGTGAGCTGTGCGGTGGCCAGAGGTTGAGCCAGGATCGCTTCGCGGGGCGTTATCGAAATTGAGAGAATGCGCGGGCCTCCGGCATTGCGCTTTGCGCCTTGCTGCAGCCACTGGAGGATCGTCTGGTATTCGTCGGATTGCGAATTCATCAGATTGCCTCCGCCATGGGGAATCGCGAAAGCGGGCTTACGGAGTAGCAGTGAGTCTGCGGGGTTCTTGAGATCCACGCGGCGGCCCTTGTGCGCATTGACGATCATGTCGTGGTCGGCAGCCGGGTCTGAGCCATAGAGAGAAAGCTTGAACCCACTCTGACCGGCAGGAGAGCCATGGCAGCCCGAGCCGTTGCAGCCCTTGGTAGTGAGGATCGAGATCACGTCGCGCTCAAAGCTGATGTCAACAGGAAGAGTCGCGGCTGGCAGTACGGACGCGAAAAGTAGCGCTCTAATTCCCAGTGTCATTTGCAATATTTAGACTTTATAACAACTGGCTCAACATTGGAAGATTGCTACTTCTGGGCGATGGTTGAGGTTGCTGGTGCAGGATCAACGGCCAAAGACAGCGCGATTGACGCCCAGGCTGTTCCGGCAGCTGAGATGAATTGATCAGTTCCATAGGGGAAGCCACTCTCAAAGTAGGGCTGCAACCAGATGGCTCTGGTCTTCACATGCCAGGTTCCGTCGCTTGCCTGTGTACGCAACAGATACGAGATCCCTTTGCGATAGACAGGACTGTGAGCAGATACGCCAGCAGTGTGAAGCGCGTACAGCGCCTCGCCGGTCGCGTAAGCATCGCTACCCATATTGGGCAACTGTGTCCAACCACCTTCAGGCCGTTGTGATTCCGATAATGCCTTTGTCGCCCGTGAGATCGAATCCGCTGAAGCATTTGCCCAAACCAAACCCATCAGGTGGAAGGCACGATCTTGTGAATTCGCCGGGGTCTGCCGCTCAAGCCAT
Source organism: Bryobacter sp. (assembly GCA_046590555.1). GTDB lineage: Bacteria > Acidobacteriota > Terriglobia > Bryobacterales > Bryobacteraceae > Bryobacter. The sequence goes on from JBKJUN010000424.1 coordinate 1,212, forward strand.
GTTCTGGCTTTGCTAATCGCGAGCTCAGATTCAGCACGGCTGGCTGTGGGCGTGTAGATTTTGAGTGAGTAGACAGAGAGCGCTGCTGCCTGCAGGTCACCATTGGTCATCGGAGGACGGCGGCTCTGGCCGGTCTTCCAATGGCCATCTTCGGTTTGCATCGCACGAATATAGTGAACAACGGCATCAGTGTAAGCAGTTTTCGGCTCCTGATTCATGCCGAGATCGAAGAGTTCCCATGCCATACCGGCGACACCTACGACGCCCAGATCCAGAATCCGCTCGGCTGAGATGCC
>JBKJUN010000466.1:0-2162 GCA_046590555.1 Bryobacter sp.
CGTAAGCGCGTCTCCGGCACAGACTTCCGCAACGGCCTCCGAATAGTCGAAAATGAAATCTTGGGAGCATAAATGAGCAACGAGCTGCCTCTTGGCTATCACTACAGCGCTGTCTACGCCGGCATCCGCAAACTCGCAAAGGACGATCTCTCGCTAATCCTCAGCGAGCCAGCCGCCAACGCCGCTGCGGTCTTCACAAAGAACCTCGTCGTAGCCGCTCCAGTAGTCCTCTCCCGCGCAAATCTCAAAGCCTCCAAAGGCAAAGTGAAAGCCCTGCTCATCAACGCAGGCAACGCCAATTGCGCCACACGCACAGGCATGAAGGTCGCCGAGTCCACCGTCAAGGCAACAGCCAAACACGCCAAGTGCACGCCCGCTGAAGTCCTCCCCTCCTCCACCGGAGTCATCGGCGTCGAACTAGACCCCAGGAAGATCAACGAAGCCCTGCCAGACCTCTTCGCCGGCCTCTCCGCCGATCGTTTCGGCGACGTAGCCCGCGCCATCATGACCACAGACCTGGTCCAGAAAACCGCCCAGTCCAACCTCGAACTCAAGAAGGGCAAGATCCGCATCGCCGGCATGACCAAAGGCTCGGGCATGATCCAGCCCAACATGGCCACCACCCTCGGCTACGTCATGACCGACGCCAACATCAGCGTCAAAGACCTCAAAGCCATCCTCACCAGAGCAACCGACCTCAGCTACAACCGGCTCACCGTCGACGGCGACACCTCAACCAACGACACTCTCGTCCTGCTAGCCAACGGTGCCAGCGGCATCAAGCCAAACCCCGAAGAACTCAAGCTCGTGGCCGAAGCAGTCACCAATGTCCTCAAAAGCCTGGCCGCCCAAATCGCAAGAGACGGCGAAGGCGCAAAGAAACTGGTGCGCGTCTTGGTTACTGGCGCAAAGACCGAACACGACGCCAACCTCATTGGCCGCGCCATCGCCAACTCACCCTTGGTCAAAACCGCCATCGCTGGCTCCGATCCCAACTGGGGCCGCATCATCTGCGCCGCCGGCTACTCAGGCGCAAACTTCGACCCCGCCAAAGTCGACATCTATCTCCAGGGCAAGCGCGTCTGCAAGGCAGGCCTCGCCGCCCCCTTCGACGAAAGTAAACTCAAGCTAAAGCTCGACGAAAAGGATGTCGTCATCGACCTCCGCATCGCCGGCAACGGCAAGGGCACAGCCGAATTCTGGACCTGCGACTTTACGGAAGGCTACATCGAAATCAATGGAAGCTATCGCACGTAGAGCCCTCATCGCTCTCTTCTTCGCCAACCCTCAAGACGAGTTCCGCGCGATCCTCGCATCCATGGCGACAGACCTCAGCGCTGGCAACATCTCCGGCTTCATGACCTCCATCGCCAAAGGCTTCCCCGCCCGCGACGAGCTCCGTCAGCAACTCGAGGGAATGATCTCCTCACATGACATCAACTCCAGCGTCGAGATCCAAACCGCCTCCGGCACCGAAGACAAACAAACCGCCAAAGTCGATTGGTATCTAGCCCTGCGCTCACGCACAGACAACGCTATTGCTGTCCAACGCCGCGAAGTCCTCACCATCGAATTCACCCGCGCGAGCAAGCGCTGGCGCATCACAGCCCTAACCCCCATCAACTTCTTTAAGGCAAATTCGGACTAGCCGCCACGCCTTTCGGCCGCAACCCCAATCGCCCATTCACAACAAACGGCGCACCACGTTCTGACAAGTGCGACACCATCCGCTGACGCCAAAGCGAAAGCGCCAAACTCGCCTCCGTCTCCCCGGCCAAATCCCGCAACTCATGCGGATCCTTGGTCAGATCGAACAACTGCTCCTGCCCATCGAGCGCATGAAAGATGTACTTCATCCGCCCATCGGTCAGCGCGCTCCAGTTGTTCACCGGCGAATAGCAAACGTTGTGCTCAAGATCGATAAACGCCCTCCACGCCGCGCCCCCATCCCGAACCAGCTTCAGCATACTCTCCCCGTCGAGCTTCCGCGACAGGCTCAACCCCGCCCCATCGAGCAGCGTCGGAAACACATCGCGCAACTCAACAGGCTGCTCCATCACCTGCCCACCCTTAGCCCCCGGCACCCTCACAATCACCGGCACCCGCGTACTCGCCTCATAAGCATAAGACTTCCGCCAAAGGTTATGGTCGCCAGTCATATC
>JBKJUN010000571.1:0-7080 GCA_046590555.1 Bryobacter sp.
GAGGGAATTCAGGATCTGAATTGTTTTCTCCGAATGCATTTTCAAAGAGAAAGATGGATTGGAATTTAGCCTGGCGAATGTCTTCCAGAACTCGGGCTTCGCTGGCCTGCATCAACCAACCGGCGATAAATCAGCGGTTCTAATTCGATTCGGCAGTTGAAGTGAACGAGCGAGGTTGAGTCAGCCGAGAGCACCGGGCTTGGCTTGGCCAAGAAGAGTTCGAGTTCTTCGAGTTGCACTCGAAAATTCTGTTCGCCCTCGATTCTATCCAGTGGAAGAATCAAGATCGTAATCCAGCTCTTGCTCTCTACGGAATAACCGTTTGACGGGATAAAGGCGAAGACGCTCCTTGCCCTTCTTGTCGTAGTACTTCAATTCCAGATTCAATCGGCGGACCTGAGGGTCCTCAACAGTACAACCGATGCCTTGACTAAACGTAGAAAGCCCGCCGGGGTCACCGGCCCGCTTCCTATTCAGCTTGATGCTGGGCTACTGTTTAGTAGTCCATCTCAGGGCCGTGGCCGCCGCCGCCGGACGGAGCCGACTTCTTCTCGGGGATCTCGCAGATCATGGCTTCTGTGGTCAGCATGAGGCCGCTGATCGAAGAGCTGTTCTGCAGAGCCGAGCGGGTTACCTTGGCCGGATCGATGACACCAGCGGCGATCAGGTCTTCAAAGACGCCAGTCTGGGCGTTGAAGCCGTAGCTGGGGTCTGCGATTGCCTTGATCTTTTCAACGATCGTGGCGCCTTCAAAACCAGCGTTGCCAGAGATCTGACGAACCGGCTCTTCGCAAGCGCGCTTGATGATGTTGACGCCGATGGCTTCGTCGCCTTCGAGGGTCATGAGGTTGAGAGCGGCCGAAGCGCGGAGCAGCGCAACGCCGCCGCCGGCGACGATGCCTTCTTCAACGGCTGCGCGGGTGGCGTGCAGCGCGTCTTCGACACGGGCCTTCTTTTCCTTCATTTCGGTTTCGGTGGCTGCACCGACCTTGATTACTGCAACGCCGCCAGCAAGCTTTGCCAGACGTTCCTGCAGCTTTTCACGATCATAATCGGAGGTGGTTTCTTCGATCTGTGCACGCAACTGCTTGATGCGGCCTTCGATGCCCTTGGCTTCGCCAGCGCCGTCAATGATGGTGGTGTTGTCTTTGTCGATGACAATCTTCTTGGCGCGGCCGAGATCGGTGAGCTGAACGCCCTCGAGCTTGATGCCGGTTTCTTCCATGATCGGCTGACCGCCGGTGAGGATACCGATGTCTTCGAGCATCGCCTTGCGGCGATCACCGAAGCCAGGAGCCTTGACAGCAGCGACATTCAGCGTGCCACGGAGCTTGTTTACGACGAGAGTTGCGAGCGCTTCGCCTTCTACTTCTTCCGCGATGATCACGAGCGGGCTGCCTGAGCGGGCAATCTGCTCGAGCAAGGGAAGGAGGTCCTTCATATTGCTGATCTTCTTCTCGTGGATGAGAATGTAGGGGTTTTCCATCACGCATTCCATGCGGTCCGGATCAGAGATGAAGTAGGGGCTCAAGTAGCCACGGTCAAACTGCATACCTTCGACGGTCTGCAATTCGGTGTGCATGGTCTTGGACTCTTCAACGGTGATGACACCGTCCTTGCCGACCTTCTTCATGGCTTCGGCAATCGTGTTGCCGATTTCGGTGTCGCCGTTGGCGGAAATCGTGCCAACCTGGGCGATTTTGTCGTCCGAGGTGACCTTGACGGCCTGCTTTTCGATTTCCTTCACGACTACTTCGACAGCCTTGTCGATGCCGCGCTTGAGAGCCATCGGGTTTGCACCGGCGGCTACATGCTTCACACCTTCACGGAAGATGCTCTGGGCAAGAATGGTGGCGGTGGTGGTACCGTCGCCAGCGACATCGCTGGTCTTGGATGCCACTTCGCGTACCATCTGTGCGCCCATGTTTTCGAGCGGATCACGGAGTTCGACTTCCTTGGCGACGGTGACGCCGTCCTTGGTGATCGTCGGGCCGCCGAACTTCTTTTCGAGTACGACGTTACGGCCCTTGGGGCCCAGGGTGACTTTTACTGCGTCAGCCAACTGGTTGACACCGCGCAGGATGGCCTGGCGGCTATTTTCAGCGTATACAATTTGCTTTGCGGGCATGGTTCTTGTTCTCCTGTTGCCTTACTTTTCGAGGATGCCGAGGACTTCGTCTTCGCGCATGATCATGTATTCTTCATTGTTCAGCTTGATATCGGAACCCGAATACTTGCCGAAGAGAATACGATCTCCAGGCTTCACATCAAGTGCGACAACCTTGCCATCTTCAAGGCGCTTGCCTTTGCCAACAGCTACAACTTCCCCTTCTTGGGGCTTTTCTTTAGCAGAATCGGGAATGTACAGGCCATTCACCATGTCTACTTCATTTTCCAGGCGCTTAACCACAATGCGGTCATAAAGCGGGCGGATGTTCATCGTGGACAACCTCCATCGATTGTTTAAATTTTGATTATGCAGGCACCAAACAGTGCCTTCACACCCATAGAATTAGCACACTCAAGCAGAGACTGCTAAAAAAATAATTTAAACCATTGATAACAAAACAAATATAATTTTAAAAAACTTGTGAATCCCAAACAATGCTACTCCGCCTGAGCAGAAAACCTTAGTGCTTAGTGCTAAGATCTTGGCATGCCTCTAATCCTCTTGCTTCTTCTTGTGGCTCCTTTGCTCTCAGGCCAGACCATTGCCGACTTGCTGGGCGAAAAGCTTCGCGCCAGAATTGAAGCCTACGACGCCAAAATGGAAGGGGTTCTCGGCGTCGCAATCATTGATCTCAAGACGGGCCAACGCTCCGGCCACCATGGCAAGGTGATCTTTCCGCAAGCAAGCGCGATTAAAATTCCGATCCTCATCGAGATGTTTCGCTTGCGTGAAGAAGGTAAGCTCCGCTTTGAAGATGCCGTGCCGTTGCAGCCTGCAGAGTTAGTTGGCGGCAGCGGCGTCCTCCAGCATCGATTGAAGAATGGGCCACTGACGGTAACGATTGAGGAGATCGTCCGCGAGATGATCGCCTCCAGCGACAACACGGCCACCAACTGGTGCATCCGTCGTGCCGGTATGGCCAATATCAATCAGACCACCTCAAAGCTTGGTTTCCTGTCCACCCGGCTGCAGCGTGTAATGATCGACCAGGCCGCAGCCTCGCGCAATGAAGAGAACATTTCAACTCCGGAGGAGATGGTCGAGATCGCCAAGCTGATCTACGACGGCAAGGCCGTGAGTGTCAAAGCGAGTGCGGAAATGATCACGATGATGAAGCTGGTCAAAGCAGATATGCGCAAGGGCGTGCCAGCTGGTATTGAAGTGGCATCTAAGGTAGGTGAACTTACCGGTGTGCGCACCGAAACAGGAATCGTCTACATGAAAGGCAGGCCCTTCATCCTTGCCGTCATGGGCACTTATCTGAACGAACCCCAATCGCCAGTGGAAGAGATCACGCGCATGGTCTACGAGCACTTCGCCAAGCTCGAATCGGGGAACATTTACGGCAATCTTGGCGTACGCTAAGGTACATGTCACTTAAGGGAAAACGTATTGCCGTACTCGTGGATCAGCTCTACCAGGAGATGGAAGTCTGGTATCCGTATTATCGGTTGAAAGAAGCCGGTGCCGAGGTCTATCTTGTGGGTGCCGAGGCTGGTAAGAATTATCCCAGCAAGGTTGGCTATCCGGCCATCGCTGAAAAGAGCTACAGCGAGTTGAAGCCAGAAGACTACGATGGCGTAGTCGCCCCGGGCGGATTCGCGCCCGATCACATCCGCCGCCATCCTGCCGCAACCAACTTCGTGCACGAGATCGACAAGGCCGGCAAGATGGTGTCTGCCATCTGCCATGGCCCCTGGGTGCTCTGTTCCTCACGCATGCTCAAGGGCCGTAAAATGACCAGTTTCTATGCGATCAAGGACGACGTGATTAATGCTGGGGCCGAATGGGTGGACGCGGAAGTAGTTGTGGATCGTAACCTCGTTACTTCTCGCAAGCCCGAAGATCTACCGGCCTTCTGTATTGCCATGATCGACGTCCTGTCGCGTCAATAACACCTCATGCCTGACACAGTCATCGCTGTTTCGGATCTCAAGAAAAGCTACGGTGAAGTTGATGCCGTGCGAGGGATCGACTTCTCGGTCGAGGCTGGTCAGGTGCTCGGGCTTCTGGGCCCAAATGGTGCAGGCAAAACGACAACGGTTGAAATTCTCGAAGGCATCCGCAGCCGCAGCTCTGGTGTCGTAAACGTACTTGGATTTGATCCGGAGCGCGATGCCTCGCAACTGAAGGAGCGCATCGGCGTCTGTCTTCAGTCCAACAACTTGCCAGACAAGATGAAGGTGATTGAAGCGATGGATCTCTTCTCGGCCTTCTATCAAAGAAACATCGACAAGAACCGGTTGCTCAGCCGGCTTCAGCTCGATGAAAAGAAGAATGCGTACTATGGCACGCTATCGGGCGGTCAAAAGCAGCGCGTCGCGATTGCCCTTGCGCTGGTCAACGATCCGCAGATCGTCTTCTTCGATGAGCCGACAACCGGGCTTGACCCTCAGGTGCGTCTGGAGATTCACAAACTGATCGAAGAACTCAAACAGGACAAGCGCACTATCATCCTGACCACGCACTACATCGAAGAAGCAGAGCGCCTTTGTGATCGCGTGGCAATTATCGATGAAGGCCGCATCATCGCCGAAGGCTCGCCGCGAGAGATACAGGCCCGGACGCTGGGCACAACTAAAGTCGAGATCCATCTGGAGGCTCCGCTTGGCGCTCAGGTTCTGCCGGCAGATACCGTGCTCAGTGCGGACCGGCTTACGCTTACCACCTCCAGCGTGCAGCCCGCCAAGACGGTTGTTGAACTCGTCAAATGGATCGACGCCCATGGTTTGGGCATGACCGACATCAGCCTCAAGAAGCCGACGCTCGAAGATGTATTCATCGAGCTGACCGGCAAGAAGCTGAGGGAATAGCCAATGAAACCCTTTATTGCGCACATTGTTTCGAACCTTCGCCTGACGATGCGCGAGCGTACGGTCTTCTTCTTCAACTACGCTTTCCCGCTCGGTTTTTTCTTTATGTTTGCGACACTGGGCAAGGCAAAAGAGACGAATTCAATTGCCGCTGTTCTGACAAGCGTGCTGACGATTGGCCTCTTGGGAAACGGATTTTTCGGTGGTGGTTTGCGTGCCATCTCAGAGCGTGAGAATGGAATCCTGCGCCGCTACAAGGTGGCGCCGCCCGGGGCCTTGCCGATTCTGGTGAGTGGTCTCGTTGTCGGCGTGCTGCAGTATCTGCCCGTCGTAATTCTGATGCTGTTCTTGAGTATTGTTCAATACGGAATGGCCTGGCCTGCCAATTGGATCAGCTTCTTCGCATTTGTCATCATTGCGAATTTCGCTATGCGCAGCATGGGCGGCATCATCGCCGCCGTAGCCAACAGCATGGCCGAAAGTCAGATCATCATCCAGTGCCTCTACTTCCCGATGATGCTGCTCAGCGGTGCCACCGTCCCCATATCGGTGCTGCCAGAATGGGCGCAAAGTCTGGTGCAGTTCATCCCGTCGACGCACATGGTGAGCGGGCTTCAAGGCATCCTGCTCAAACAGGAAAGTCTGCTCGACAACTGGAAGTCTGTAGCCGCGCTGATCATCACGACCCTGGCCTGCACGCTGATCTCGCTCAAGGTCTTCCGTTGGGAAAAAGGCGAGAAGATGCCGCCCCGTGCCAAGGCCTGGGTGCTCGCCGTGCTTGCGCCCTTCTTCGTGATTGGTGTCTGGAATCTTCAGAGCAAAGAAAATCTGACCAAAACCAAAGAGCTGGACCGGGCACTGGCGCGCAAGCAGACGATCCTGATCAAGAATGCCCGCATCTTTACCTCTACCGGGACAGTGATCGAAGGTGGCAGTGTCCTCATCAAGAACGGTAAGATCGCTCAGATCCTTACGGGCACTGCGCCAGAAGGCAAAACTCTCAACGCCCTTGAAATCGAAGCGGCAGGCAAGACTTTGCTGCCCGGTCTGATCGATGCCCATATCCATCTCGGCGCACCCGGCGGCATTTATGAGGATGCCAGCAAGTACCAGGATCTCAAGCTCAATGAGAAGCGGCTTAAGGCCTATCTGTATTCCGGCATCACCTCAGTCAAAAGCACTGGTGACTGGGTCGATACCATGCTCGACCTCAGAAAGCGTGAGCGAAGCGGTGAAATTCTGGCCGCAGAACTCTATGCGGTTGGCCCACTCTTCAGTGCTGCCGGCGGGCACCCAACACAGATGTTGAAGTATCTGCCGCAGAAGATGCAGGCAATGGGTGAGAGCCAGTTTGTGCGCTTGCCCAAGTCGGAAGAAGAAGCCCGTCAGATGGTGCGTGATCTGAAGGCTAAGGGAGTCGACGGCATCAAGGCGGTGCTCGAGAGTGGCACGGAGAAGTCTCCGATGGCACGGCTTGATCTTAAAATTCTGCGTGCGATCTGTGCCGAAGCAAAAGCCCAGGGGCTCAAGACTGTTGTACACACCAGCAAGGCTGTGGATGTTCAGGATGCATTTGAAGCCGGTGCCGATGGTGTCGAACATGGCAGCGCAAATGACACTCTTCCTGATGAACTGTTGAAAAAAATGGCCGCCTCAGGCTTCTTTTATGACCCAACTCTGAGTGTTTTCGAAAGTCTGCGTATGATCGGGGAGCAGGATTTCACGCGTCTCGACGACAGTCTCCTGCAACAGGCAGTGCCGCTGGACCTGCTCAAATCCACTCGAAAACTAATGATGAGGCAGGCAGCGAATCTCGAATACGCTATCGACATGAATCGTGTCAAGACCAACCTCAAGCGCGTCTATGATGCGGGCGTGAGACTGGTTACGGGTACCGATGCAGGCAACCCGCTGGTGTTCCACGGGCCAACGATTCAGCAGGAACTGGATCTTTGGGTGGCTGCCGGAATTCCCGCAGATCGCGCCCTCATCGCAGCAACCAGAACGTCGGCCGAGTTGCTGGGGCAGGGAAGCCGCATTGGCACCATCGAAGTAGGCAAGGATGCCAACCTGCTGCTTGTAGACGGTGATCCTGTG
>JBKJUN010000614.1:0-3084 GCA_046590555.1 Bryobacter sp.
ACTTTCGCCCCGACTCATTCTTAAGTTTCTCTTCAGCCACCAGATACACTGCATCGCACATCCGCCTTCCGCGCGTTGTCGTCGGCATGGGCCCCTGTGGCATAGCTTGGGTCGGCCGCTGCCCTTCTACCTTGCTCAGCCCTTTGTCGAGCATACTCACAGACGAAGTCAGATCCTGCAACAGTTCCAGCTCTGAACCAAAAGTAATCAGAAAGGCCAGGTCCTTTGGCCGCAAAACTTTGCGAAAGAATTCAGAAGCTGCCCGCTTGCCTGTTCCAATCACGTTGTACATCGACCCTGAAATATCAATCAGCAATCCGATCGTAAGCGGCAAATCCGTATCGCGCTGGAAACGGTTGATTTCCTGCTGTTTGCCATCTTCAAACACGGTGAAATCATCCTTGGTGAGGTTCCCTACCAGCCCGCCTTGCTTGTTGCGCACCGTATACGTGATATTTACTAACTGCACATCCACCCGGATCACCGGGTCCTGTGCCAACAAAATCGGCCTTGCCCCCAGCCCCGCCAGCAAAGTTCGCCGTGTCAATCTATCATGGGTTTTCATATGGAATCTGCTCTCCGTCATCTTCGCCGCCGCGATCCGGTACTCAAACAAATCATCTCGCAAGTCGGCCCCTATGCGATGCAATACCATCCGCCCACTTTTCAGGCTCTAGTCAGTTCTATCGTCTATCAACAACTCAGCGGGAAGGCGGCCTCGACAATCTTTGGACGTTTCAAAGATTGTTGTGGGGTACGCACACTCAACCCTGCCGCTGTCCTTGCGGTCTCTGAAGAGCAGATGCGCACGGCGGGGCTATCGGGTCAAAAAGCCAAATACATTCGCGACCTCGCCGAAAAGACAGCTTCAGGTGAAGTCCTCTTCGGCAAGCACAAGAAGATGAGCGATGAAGATATCATCGCCGAATTGACCCAGGTCAAAGGCATTGGCGTCTGGACTGTCCAGATGTTTCTCATCTTTGCCCTTGAGCGTCCTGACGTGTTTCCAGTTCTCGATCTAGGAGTCCGTAACGGGATGAAAAAGCTCTACAATCTGGACCTAAGCGCAAAACATCCAGACTACGAAGCAATTGCAGAAAACTGGCGGCCCTATCGCAGCGTCGCCTCCTGGTACATGTGGCGCAGCCTCGAAATCCAAGCATAGGGTTTTGCGTAGAGCCAACTCATCCCGGCCCGGTTAAAATCTAAAGATGTTGCTGCAGGCCGAGTTTAGCGACATCATCGCGAGATTGCCTGAGGACAGCTCTTCCTGGTGCATATTCTCTTGCGCGACGAATCCAAGGCAAAGCTTGCCGAGTCGCGAAAGCTTCTGTCCAGCTTCAAGCAAATCCTGAAAAAAGATTCCGGTAATCCTCTAAATAGAGATCAAGCAGTAGCTGCTTTCTGCCGAGTAAATTCTCGGCATGCCATCCCTGAATTTACCAGGGAGCTTCGGACGGATAGGTGATTGAAACGGGCTGCGCCTTCCGCTGCCCTGCCCATATTGGCGTTACTAACGTGATCGGATAATCCGAAATTGTCACTGTTACTCGCCCTTCTGGTGAGCCTAGGTCCGCCGTACTAACACTGATCATTGCCGCTGTCAGGTCTGGAAGAACGAGTGATTGACTTGTGCCAGCCGTGTAGGAGTTGTACCTGGCTACATTCTTGATCCTGTCAATCTGAGTTGGATCGAGAACTGCAACCCGGGCTGCTGCGCGCGTACGTTCTGTTAGCGCCTGCTGAAAATATAGATATTGACCAAAATCAATGATCCCTAAGAAAATTGTCAGGAACAAAAGCAAAGAGAGAGCAGATTCCACCATTGCTTGGCCTTTGCGTCGGGATTGTCTGTTTTGATGCATAGTTAGCAACTGATTGGGCAATATTGCCCTACGAATGCCATCTGAAGTGACGGTTTGTCTGTGATTGGAAATTGTTTGACTACGGTGTCAATAGTGAAACTGCTCACTTTTACCGTGACTGTTTGCGGGACAAATTTGGCGTCGAAGTTTACGCTTACCGACACGTTTGAAGGGGCTAGGCCAGCAACCAGTGGAGTTGCTGATTGCGATGGACTCGGAGAACCGTAAACCACCATATTCTTGATTGCCGTTGTGTAAGCGGCCGGTACAACTCCATTTCCCTGATTGCTGATCTTTGCCATAGACGCATACCGTGCTCCACTTCGGACGGCATTTGTTAATTCGTTGTAATTGTAGAAAGCAAAACCGAACTGAAACGTACCCAGAAAAACAAGCAACAAAAGGGTCGCACAGAGCGCGAATTCCACGAAGACACTGCCATTTCTTTTCCTTGTGACGGGGATTCGCGGATTCATTGGACCAACCTCACAACAAAAGAACCGGCGGTATCAAAAGCTGAGCTCCCGCCACCGGCGACACGAGAACCCATGTAGATGGCGCACCAGGTCTTGTTGCCGCCATTGGGATATGACATGGGAAGTAGAAAAGCCGCAAACCCGAGAACCTTGTTTACGGGCACACTTGTGGGGCCACCATTAACAGGCATTACCACCAACCTCATATTGTTCCCGTAATAGGCAGGGGCAACTCCTGAGCTGCTGGGCTGATAATTTGTGGAGTCTGAATCGAGGGCTGCACGATTTTGCAAGGCCGTCTGCATGGATTGCTTTTGCCCACTTGTGAGTGGAACGATGTCTCCCACGTTCAAGGGGATTAACTGCTTGGCGCCTTGAATTGCGTCGGCAATGCTTGAGGCCGATTGCAGTTCAAAGTAGCCACGATCCGATCCGGCTACAGAACTGTCAGAGAAATTATAGGTTGGCCAACTGACCTGGTTACCGGCGCATGTGTTGTTTTTCTGCGCATTGCCGGGCCAGAGAAAGGCATATTCCTGGCCGATTGTCATACCGTAATTCGGATCAGTCGATGACAGCGCAAAAGGAGTGAAAGGCATGTAGCCCCCCTTGGGGAACGTCTCAGCAATTTGCGCCCCGATCGCCTGGCCGAGAACGGCCGATGTTGAAGGCGCATTCACCGCCTGTAGGAACGACAGGCTGAGTACAGGCTTTGCAACCACTCTGACAAATGCATAACCTAT
>JBKJUN010000687.1:0-1400 GCA_046590555.1 Bryobacter sp.
GTCTTGTCCCGCGACAGCTTCGTATCAAAAAATAACTTCTTGCCGAGCGCAATCTCTTCCACCGTCGCCACCCTCTCTACCTTCAACGGAGGCAGACCAAGCGGCCCGGGCAGCTCGACAAGCGTCTGTTTACAGGAACAAAGGGTCAGCGCAACCAGGGCAAGGTGCTTCATCTCTATACTCATTATTGAGTCATGAACTTCTTTTGTGCTGCCCTCTTTGCAATCACTTTACCGGAAGCCCCTGGAAAGGCAACCACCGAAAAGCTCTGCAGCGCTTGCCACGGCGTCAATACCTTTGTAAACCGGCGTGAAACCAAAGAAGCCTGGGCCGAACTGGTCGAAGATATGTTGCGTCGAGGCATGGAGGGCGACGACGAAGAAGTGCGCGAAGTCACAGGCTACCTCGTCACCAAGCTCTCCAAAGACACGCCCTCTCCGAGAGTCAACGTCAATCAGACCAATGCCCGCGATCTGGCCACCGGCCTTGGCATCACCGAAAACAAAGCCCGGCTGATCATCAAGCACCGCGAAACCAATGGCAACTTTAAATCCATCGACGACTTGCTCAAGGTGCCCGGTGTCAACATGCGCGCAGTAGAATCCAAGCGCGCCCAGATCGACTTCTAACCGATCCCCTTCACCTTCCAGCCCTGTCTGTACTTGCGCTTCAAAAACGCATTCGCCGCCTTCTCGTTCTTGAACTTCAGTCGGCTGCTGTCCCATTCGAGGGTCGTCTTCGGAAAGCGAGTAGCCAAACTACCGAGCAGCACTGTCTCACTCAACGGCCCCGAATAATCAAAGCCTGCCGAAGTCTTCCCCTTGCCCTGGATCGCATCCACCCACTGATGGTAGTGATTGTTTGTCTTAAGCTCCGGCAGCTTGAAATCTTTGAAAGAAGCTACCGGGAAGAAACTCGGGAAGGCAACATGCGGCAGCAGCATTACGCCTTTGGTGCCCACAAAAATCGATCCCTGATCAGGCATCCGGGCTCCCTCGATCAACGCCTGTATTTCTTCTGGAGGCTTCTCGTCGCCGTCATACCAGGTCACGCCCACCGTCTTGCCCTCGGTGTATGCGGTCCCGGGAAACACATACTTCACGATCGCGTTGATCGCCCAGGAGTGTTCACTCGGCGCTGGCCCCTCGGCCCTCACTGTCAACGGTGAAGTCACCCCAAGAGCACCAAACACGGGGTCATAGATATGGCACCCCATATCGCCAAAGGTCCCCGTACCAAACTCCAGCCGTTTCCGCCAATTCCCCGGATGGCAATAGTCTTTAATGTAAGACTCCGTCTTGCCAACTCCAATCCATCCATCCCAATCGAGCGTCGTTGGAACAGTGTCAGCTGAGGTCGGTCGCGGTGTTGTATCGCCCCACTTCTTGTTGCTCCAGGCG
>JBKJUN010000734.1:0-1405 GCA_046590555.1 Bryobacter sp.
CTTTACAAGTGTGACCTTGGTAGAGGACGGGGTGGATCGAGTGAAGGTGACACTTGTAAAGTCCGCAATCACATCAGGGGTGTAGTACGCCTGCGGATCCCCAACCTCGTACACCAATTGTTCCTTTACACTCCCAAGCGACACACGTCCGCCAGACCCAATATGCTTCGTAATCACAAATGTCCCATCTGCCTCCGCTTCAACGATCGGATACCCAATGCGAGCCAGATCTGGAATCGTCTCCCAATCTGCCAAACAATTTCCACCAGTGCATTGAGCCCCGCATTCCACAATGTGCCCGGCCGTTATCCCCGCCGCGAGTAGATCCCAATCCGTGTCTCCCCACCCAAACTCAAAGATCATAGGTGCCAGCACCAGCGCCGCATCCGCACACCGCCCCGTCACCACAACATCTGCCCCAGTTTTCAACGCCTCAGCCAGCGGGAAAGCCCCAATGTAAGCATTAGCGCTCAACACATGCTCGCGCACGGTCGACAGCGCCACACCCGTATCGATGTTCAGCAGCGGATACTCATCGACGTGATCGAGAATGTCATCCCCCAGCACCACCGCCACCTTCAACTGCGGACAACGCCGCCGAATCTCCTCCGCGCAGCCAAGCGGATTCACCCCACCCGCATTCGCAATCACCTTCACCCCACTCGACTGAATCCGCTCCATCAACGCCGGAAAGTCCCGCGCATATCCAAACGCCGGATTCTCCTTCTTCTGCTTCTGCAGAATCGACATCGTCACTTCAGCCAGATAATCCAGCGCCAGATAATCAAGCGGCCCATCCTCTACCAGTCGAACCGGAGCCTCAGACGAATCACCCCAAAACCCTTGCCCACAACCAATTCGAATCATCGTGCACACACCTCAAAGAGAAACGACAGCGTCTCGCGAGTCTTCGCCGGATCCACAATCGCATCTACATGCCCGCGTGCCGCCGCATAACGCGCATCCAGCCACCGGTCATAATCCGATCGAGTCTGCTCAATCTTCTCAGCCAAGTCAGGCCCCGGATTCGCCCCATGAATAGCCACCACAGCCGAATCCCCCTCCATCACGCCGATCCGCGCCGTGGGCCAGGCCAGCGCAAAATCAGGATCAAAACCCTGCCCCGCCATCGCATAATAGCCAGCCCCGGAGCTATGATTCAGCGTCAGCACGATCTTCGGTACCGTGGCGCAGGACATCGTCTCCACCATCTCCGCTCCTGCCCGAATGATGCCGCTCTCCTCCGCCTGTTTACCCACCATAAAGCCCGACACATCCTGCAGATAGAGCAGCGGCAAGCGATGCCGCTCCGCTACATCCACAAAATAAGCAGCTTTCCGCGCCGACTCGGTATAAATGATCCCGCCAATCCGAGGCCCCAGCGCGGTCTTCAAAAATCCACGGC
>JBKJUN010000788.1:0-7007 GCA_046590555.1 Bryobacter sp.
GCAAACTCCCAAATCCACTCGATCAAAGTAGAGCGCCCCGGCACCGTTCTCCCCCACCAACCCGGCGACTTCAAGCCCCTCCACGGCGCAAAAATTCTCGACGTCCGCCGCCGCGCCAAACACATTTTCATCCACCTCTCCACCCAACAGCACCTCCACATCCACCTCCGCATGACCGGCAACCTCTACGTCCTCCCCGACTACCGCCTCCGCCCCCACACTACAAGATTCTGGGGCCGCCTCACCGGCAATCGCGTCCTCATCTTCGACGACTCCCGCGCCCTCGGTAAAGTCCACCTCGTTACTAACGAAGACATTCAAATGATCGAGTCTAAACTAGGCCCAGAGCCCCTCGGACCCACCTTCACTCCACAACTCCTCAAAACAATCCTCGCGAACCTGAGGAGCCCCATCAAGCCAGCCCTCCTCGACCAGACCCGCATCGCCGGCATCGGCAACATTTACGCCAGCGAAGCCCTCTGGCACGCCCGCATCCACCCAGCCACCCCAGCCAAAGACATCCGCTCGAATAAAATCAAGCTTTTACACGCCGCAATCCAGAAAGTCCTCACCGAAGCTACCGCCAGCGCCTACACCGAATACTCCCAACCCGGTACCCAAATCGCCAGCGAAGAATTCGGCGTCGCCGCCTACGGCCGCACCGGCGAACCCTGCCTAGGCTGCAACACTCCCATCGAGCGAATCGTCCAAGCTGGCCGCAGTACCTTCTTCTGCCCACGCTGCCAGCAACTCTAGACTCTCCATCGCTGCTAGAATCGAATGTCTCCACTGTGATCACCGATCTGATTGAAGTCAACCTCGAAAATCCCGATCCGTCCGTAATCCGTCGCGCTGCCGACAAGATACGGCAGGGCGGCGTCGTCGCCATTCCCACGGACTCTCTCTATATGCTGGTGGCCGATCCCTACAACCTCAGTGCCGTAGGCAAAGTCTTCGCCGCCAAGGGCCGCGAAACCACCCGTAGCCTCCCTCTTCTGGTCAACGACATCATGATGGTCGAAGACCTCGCCAGCGAAGTCACCAAGCGCTTCCAGGTCCTCGCCCGCCGCTTCTGGCCCGGCCCACTCACCATCATCGTCCCCGCCAACTCCAAAATCCCCCTCAAACTCACCGGCAACACCGGACGCTTGGCACTAAGGCAAAGCAAAAGCCCCATCGGCAACGCTCTCATCGAATTCCTCAATATGCCATTAATCGCAACAAGCGCGAATATGAGCGGAGTACCAACCTGCCGTTCCGGCATCGAAGTTTTTGGCACGATGGACGGTCGTCTCGATTTAGTCGTTGACGGCGGCCACTGCGTCGGCGAAGGTGCAACCACCATCGACATCACTGAACCCTACTGGCGCATCATCAAACAGGGCGCCATCGAAGAAAAAGAACTCGCAGAAGTTCTGAAAGGCAACTAAATGCAATACACCAGCCTCGGCTCCACCGGCCTCACCGTCTCCCGCCTCTGTCTCGGCATGATGACCTACGGAAGCAAACAATGGCGCCAGTGGGTTCTCGAAGAAGCCGAAAGCCTCCCCCTCATCGCTAAAGCCTGGGAACTCGGCATCAACTTCTTCGACACTGCCGACCTGTACTCCCTCGGCGTCAGTGAAGAAATCCTCGGTCGCGCCATCAAGACCCTCGGCATCCCCCGCGACAAAATCGTGATCGCCACCAAACTCTTCAACCCGATGAGCGACGACCCCAACCACAAAGGCCTCGGTCGCAAGCACCTCCACCATTCCATCGAAAATAGCCTCCGCCGCCTCCAGACCGATTACATCGATCTCTACCAGATCCACCGTTACGATTACGCAACACCTGCCGAAGAAGTCATGGACGGCCTCAACGGCGTAGTCAAACAAGGCAAAGCCCTCTACCTCGGTGCCTCCTCAATGTTTGCCTGGCAACTCGCGAAGCTCAACCACACAGCCGACAAAGCCGGCACCGCTAAATTCGTCTCCATGCAGAATCACTACAACCTCGCCTACCGTGAAGAAGAACGCGAGATGATCCCCTTCTGCCTCGATCAGGGCCTCGGCATGATTCCCTGGTCTCCACTTGGTCGCGGCCTCCTCACCGGCAGCCTCAAACGCGACAGCAAAGACAGCCTCCGCGCTCAGACCGACCTCTACGCCCAGCAGATCTATAGCCGCGAAAACGATTTCCAGATCGCCGACCGTGTCGCCGAAGTCGCCGCCGCTCGAGGCCTCTCCAGAGCCACCCTCGCCCTCGCTTGGGTCCTCTCGAACAAAGCCGTCACCGGCCCCATCATCGGAGCGAGCAAAGAGCAACACCTCCTCGATGCCGTCGCTGCCCTCGACCTCAAACTCGACCCAGCCGAAACCACCAAACTCGAAGAACTTTACGAACCCCATCCCGTCCTCGGACACAGTTGATGGACGGTCTACTCAACTACCTCACGCTGTACGGCTACCCGATCCTCGCTCTCATCGTCTTCCTTGAGGCCATTGGCCTCCCGGTTCCCGCCGCCCCTGCACTACTCGCTGTAGGTGCCGCCTGCGCCAAAGGCATCCTCGACCCAATAACTTCTCTAACCATCGCCATCATCGCGATGCTCTCGGCCGACACCATTCTCTTCATGCTCGGCCGCTATACGGGATGGTGGCTCCTCGGCCTCCTCTGCCGACTCTCGGTCAATCCTGAAGCTTGCATCTACTCCAGCGCCTCATACTTTCACAAGCGTGGCCGCACTGCCCTGCTCTTCGCAAAATTTCTTCCCGGCATCAACACGATGGCCCCACCCATGGCCGGCAGCATGAATATGCACCCTCTCGTCTTCGCCAGATACGACCTTGCTGGTGCTCTCCTCTACATCCTCACGTACTCAATCCTCGGCTACACATTTAGCGGTGCCATCGGTGCCATAACTGAATGGCTCGCCACCCTCGGACGCGCCGCCATTTTCCTGCTCGCCACCGCTGCTGCCTTCTACGTTGCCCAGCGCATCTTCCGGGCCCGCCGCAATCGCCGCTTCAAATCGATTGGCAGGGTCTCGGTCGACGAACTCGCCGCTCGCCTCAACGACGACATCCTCATCGCCGACGTCCGTAGCCACGGCTATTACGACTCAAACGCCGACCGCATCCTCGGCTCCATCCGCATCGAACCGAACCGCCTTTCGGAACTCCTCCCCACTCTACCCAAAGAGCGCGAAGTCTATCTCTATTGCAGTTGCCGAAACGAGGCCACCAGCCAGCGCGTGGCAGAACTCCTCCACGAAGGAGGCTTCGAAGCCAAGGTCTTAGTCGGAGGCCTCTCCGCCTGGAAAAAAGCCGGCCACCCTCTAGAGAAAGTCCCCGCCGAAGACGTCATCCATCTCCCCCTCTTCGTCTAAGCCCGGACCTCAATCACAAATTCCCCATACCCCATCAGCTTCGAATCGGCGGTCAGCAGCTTCAGTCCTTCTGCTTTTGCTTGTGCCACTAAGATCCTGTCAAACAAGTCCCTATGGATCAGCGGCAGTTCACGCAACTTCTCGGTATGCTGGCTTGTCAACGGCAGGTCTTCAAATCCCAACTCTGCAACCCGAGCGGCAAATTCCAGCGGCAACTCAAGCTTCCCAATACTCTCTTTGATCCGAATTTCCCACATCGAAACAGCGCTCAAAAAAACGGTGTTCTCTGGAGCGCAAATCAACTCTCGTCCGAGGCTGTTAAGTTTCTTCGGTTCCATCAGGCTCCAAAGCAGGATCTGTGTATCGATCAATAACTTCATTCCGAAATTCCAAATGCAGCCGCAATATCAGCGGGCAACGGATCCTTCAGGTCTCCATGCACCTTGATCTGCCCCTTAAGTATTCCAAGCTTCCGGGGCTCAGCCAATCCCTGATACTTTGTCAAACGCGCAACCGGCTTTCCTGCCTTCGCCAGGATTACCTCTTCCCCTTTCTGCACCGCTTCAATCAACGCAGAAAGCTCCGCCTTCGCCTCGGAAATATTCTTTAAGATCATATCTAAACAATAACAGACCAGACCAGATCTGGTCTATCGTAATCTTTAAATACAAATCTGCGAAGCTGATATTGTGTTCAGCGACACAAGTGAAGCGCTCCAAAAATTTAACTGGGAAGCTCTACGCCGCCAAACCCCGGCCCAGCGACTCAACCAAGCCCGCCTGGCCGTAGCCTGCTACGGCATTAGATGGTAGCGTCGCTAGCATTGTCTTCCCCAAGCCCTTCCTCGTGATCTCGGTTCAAATTGCCAGTCGCACCGCCAACGTCTTATACGCCGGAGTGATGCAAATCAACGTCATCATTCCAGAATGCCTCAGCGGCACAGTCTCCTTGCAGGTCAAAGTGGGAGATGCTACCACCCCCACTGGCACCAACATTTCGATCCGCTGAGGCCCGCGATCAAGGCCTACGCCAGCCCAGCCAACACACCCCTCATATACGAAAAGCTCTTGGCCATCCCCATTACCGGGTTGTCCCCGTTGATCTCGTATTCCAGCATCACGCCACCCGAATACTTCGTCTTCTTCAGATGCTTGAAGATCGCCACAATCGGCAGAATCCCGTCACCCACATCGCACTGGCTATCCTTGCCCGTGGCAACTTTCAAATCCTTGATATGCATGTCGAGCAGTCGAGGCCCGGCAATCTCCAGCGTCTCCACGATATCCTTGCCAGCCCGCGATTCATGCCCGATATCGCAACACACACCCATCCTCGGATCCATGCTCTTCATGATCGTCAGCGCATCCCGGCTGCTCGGAAAATACTTGTCCTCCGGCCCGTGATTGTGAACCGCAATCTTGATGTCGTATTCCTTCACAAACTTCTCGAGCATCGGCAAAATTCGAGTCGTCGGTGCCGCCACCATCAGCGGCATCCCGGCCCGCTTTGCATACTCAAAGTAGTAACGGATATCGGCATCGTCTTCCTTGGCAAATGTCACCGTGCCCCCACCCAGAATCTTCAACCCGGCCGTTTCAAACTGCTTCCGCCCCTTGTCAATATCCTCAGGCTTCGCCACGTAAGGCAGGTGAAATTCCTTGATGTTCACATTGCTCACACCCAACTGCTTGATCGTTTTGATCGCATAATTCCGGCTGAACTCGCGCAATGAATAACTAGCCACACCCAACTGAATCTCATGGCCGCCCCCGCCCTGCGCCGCCGCCATCGGCGTCGCCATAGCTGCTCCCACCGCAGCCGATTGTGTCAGAAAAGATCGTCGATTTGTCATGACGCCATTCTATGACAAACCAAAAATTGAAGACGGGCCCACCTGTCCAACCAAAGACCGGTAAGCCCGCCTCTTCCCCCGCAGGAAGGTCTACACGGCCTGGTAACCTTGCAGGTTCACAAAGGTATTGCTTCCCGTCGTGATCAACTGCACGTTCAAGGCCGTCGCCGCTGTTCCGCGTAATGGCGTCGGCAATGCAATCACTGCCGGTGCCACCATCGAAGCCGCCGCATTTCCTCTCCAGATGACGCTAGCCCCGTCCTGGATTTGAATTTCGCTCGCGGTAGCAGATGTATTTTGATACTGCACTGCCGTAACGTAATTGCGCACGCCAGCCGCCCCGGCTGCTCTGGCTGCAGTGACAGTGGCACTATTAATGAGACTTGCGAACTGCCAATCTGTTTCAGGCAACCCGTAAGGCTTCATCAATAACTGCATCCCACTGGTACCAGTCAGCGCCATTGCATCGCTAGCGGCAAGCGTCGTATCTACCGCCGTGCGAACCCGGCCTCCAGTCTGCACTGGATTCCCGCTCACCGCAGCAGAATCTGCCGCCAGTCCACCAACTCCTAGCGATCCCGAAGCCCCGCCATTCAAGCTGTTCGTCCCACCCCACTGGGCGACATTCACCGTTTGATTGGCATTAAGCGCTCCGGTCACAACCGGATTCGGATCCATCGCAATCGTATAAGGCGCAATCCTCACACTCTGCGTGCCCGAAGTCCAGGCAGTCGACCGAACCGAAATATGGGTTGCCCCAGGGCAATACACTTTATAAGCCGCAACCGTATTCGTCAATGCGCCAGTTACGGTCAAGACTGCACTGCCATTGATCGCCACCGCATTCACTGCCGTATAGGTCACGCCGCTGTCAAAGCTAGCTTCAAAGCTCAGATTGACACCCGCGTAAGTGCCGCTAATGTAGATCGAAGCGCCGTTGAACCGGGCCATCGCCGCAGCCACCCGCTGCCCACTGGCTGTGATGCTCCCAGTCACGATCCCGTTGCCCGGCTCGCCGATGCTAACTGCTGCTTGGTCGCTAGCAATATTCACTGCAAGGCTATTCGCCGTAACCTGCGCTCCGTTTGCTGCCACGCTCACCGGCACAGCCGACTGGTTGGAAGCAATCGTCACCGATTGGCTTGCCGCCATCGCCAACTGCCCCGTAGCTGCCACACTTACAGGCAAAGCCGTCTGATTTGAGGCAAGCGTCACCGACGTACTAGCCGCCATAGTCTGCGGCCCAGTCCCGGCGAGACTCACCGGCACAGCGGGCTGATTGGAAGCAATCGTCACCGACTGGCTCCCCGCCATCGCCAACTGCCCCGTCGCTGCCACACTGACAGGCAAAGCCGTCTGATTCGACGCAAGTGTCACCGAGGTGCTAGCCGCCATAGTCTGCGGCCCAGTCCCGGCGAGACTCACCGGCACAGCGGACTGATTGGAAGCAATCGTCACCGATTGGCTCGCCGCCATCGCCAACTGCCCCGTCGCTGCCACGCTAACAGGCAAAGCCGTCTGATCCGACGCAAGAGTCACCGACGTACTGGCCGCCATAGTCTGCGGCCCGGTCCCACTCAAGTTCACCGGCACAGCGGACTGATTGGAAGCAATCGTCACCGACTGGCTCGCCGCCATCACCAACTGCCCCGTCGCTGCCACGCTAACAGGCAAAGCCGGCTGATTCGACGCAAGAGTCACCGACGTACTGGCCGCCATAGTCTGCGGTCCGGTCCCACTCAAGTTCACCGGCACAGCGGACTGATTGGAAGCAATCGTCACCGA
>JBKJUN010000791.1:0-12623 GCA_046590555.1 Bryobacter sp.
CTGGTTGCCATCGGCGCCGAGCTGACCAGACCAGTCGATCGGACGGTCGTTGATGACGATGCGCGAGAAGGAAGCACGGGCTTCGTTGACGATGCTCGGGCTGATGGTCCGGTTCCAGTTGACGACGAAGGACTGGGTGGGGTTTTCAGTGCCGCTGGTCATAAATACCGGCAGGGCAGCCTGGCTGCCGAAGGTCTCATAGAAACCACGAGAGTAGCGACCCGAGAAGGCATCTTTCGAGTTGGGACGCCAGTCGATCTTGACGTCGCCCTGATCATTGTTCAGGGTATTGCGGAAGGCCGAGGCATAGTTTCCACTCTGGCCCAGGGGGCCAAAGCCGGCCTGGTTGGGAAGCGGGTAGAGGGCAGCATTGGCGAAGAGTGCGCGGGCCACTGGATTAAAGCGAGAAGCAGGGATCTGCTTACCGGGGAACTGCTGGCCGTTGGTGGGGTCAACGATGGTGTTGGGGAACGCGCTCAAGTCGCCATTGCGCCAGGCCGCTGGTGCGACTGTCGCCGTCGTCGGGCCGCCGGTGCGGGTCTTGGTACCTTCGTAATCGATGAAGAAGAAGAGCTTGTCTTTGAGAATCGGGCCACCAAAGGTGCCGCCCCATATGTTCTGGCGCAGATCCTGACGCTTAGCGGTAGCAACAGTACGGTTACGGAAGAAACCGTTGGCGTCGAGCTCGTTGTTGCGCAAGAACTCGAAGAAGTTACCGCGGAAGCGGTTGGAGCCGCTCTTCATATTCATCACGACTGCGGCACCACCTGCGTTGCCGAATTCAGCAGCGGCGTTACCGGTAACGACCTTGATTTCTTCTAATGCATCGACGTTAGGCGAATAACCGACGCGATTGTCAATCGAGTCATTCACGTCCACACCGTCAAGCATGAAGTTGTTGGTCTGCTCGCGATTGCCATTGACGTAAGGGCGAGCGCCGAGGCGTGAGTTCATACCTTCGGGGTTGGGCGAGACAGCACCCGGGATCAGGAGGGTTAAAGAGACGAAGTTGCGGCTCTTCAAAGGAAGCGTGGTCAGCTTCTCAGCCGAGAGGGTCTGGCCCGTGTCGGTTGAATCTGTCTGAAGGATTGGAGCCATACCCGTTACTTCGACGGACTGGCCCACATCGCCGACTTCCAGCTTAATGTCGACGCGAGCAATCTGATTGGTTTCAATCTTGAAGGGTCCGAGTTGGGACTTTTTAAAGCCCTGGAGTTCGGCCGCCAGACGATAGTCTCCAATGGGGAGAAAGAGCAGGTTGTAAATACCTGCTTCGTTAGTGGTGGCGGTGTAGGCGATATTGGTCGCAGTATTTGTGGCCGAAACCTTGGCCTTGGGCAGGATTGCGCCCGATGCGTCAGTTAATGTTCCTGTAAATGTCCCAGTGATGGTTTGTGCGCTGACAGTAGCCAAAAGCGCGCAAAAGAAAACCAGGATTGTCAGAATCGATTTGTTTATGTTTGTCATAACAGTCCTTACTAAATCCAACCTAGCAGGTCTGTTGGTCATCTTCAAAGACAATGTGACGCTTAGCAAAAACTTAATTTGAATGAAGCAAAAGTATATGAGAAATGATTGCAAATATAAGATTTGGAAGCACTTTCTACCGATTTTGGTAGACAATCCCGAGAACTAAAATAAAGCTTTTTTGAGCTTGTCCGAGAAAGGCGATCCATTGTCCTTGGGACGCGCTTGTACTTGGCTTTCCACCTTTTCAATTGTCTGAGCCGGAAGATCCGCCTCGTCCAACAGGAATTTATGCTTTTTGAGCACGGTTCGCTCCATCGAGGGCAAGAAGCCGGTGAAGACACCAGCAACGGTCTTGTCCTTCCGAACATGCTGCCGCATCGATTCCATCTTTGAATCGAGATTGTCCAGATGATGCAGCAAGAGCGCTTCGAGGAACATAGGGGTTTTCGGGCTCCCGTAAGCCAGTTCCCCATGATGGCTCACCACCATGTGTTCGATCAGAGTCCGCAATCGTGGAGGAAAATCAGGCAATCCACTCAACTTGGCGTCAATCATGCGCAGCGCAATGATGATATGACCAAGCAGTTGGCCCTCAGTCGAATATGAAAAACCACGCTCATAGTTAAGCTCGTAGATTTTCCCGATGTCGTGCAGCACCACACCAGTGAGCAGCAGATCTAAATCCACGTCGCGGTAATGTGCTGCCGTCAGCCGGGCCAGATGCGCCAGACTCAACACATGCTCAAGCAAGCCACCAAGCCAGGCATGGTGAATGGTTTTCGCCGCCGGCGCAATCCGGTACATTCGCGCAATCTCAGCGTCCGCAAAGATGGCAGATAGCAGGCCCTTCAGGTGAGGATTCGATATCCCCTCAACCAGCACCATCAGTTCCACCCACATCTCGTCCAGGCCGCGACCCGAAACAGGGAAGAAGTCCCCAAGATCGACTTCGCGATCTTCAAGCTTCTGCAAACGATGCACGGTTAACTGCGGCCGGTTCTGGAAAATCTGCACCCGCCCCCGGATCCGCACAAAGTCATCGCGGTCAAAACCGTCCAGGATATCCTCGACGTTGTCCCACATTTTGGCATCGATGTCACCGCTACGATCGCCCAGCGTGAGCGACAGATAGGGCTCACCAGACTTTTTCTGACGTACGTCCTTGGCAAGAACCAGCAAGACAGCAGTGATATCGGAGTTCGCTTCGAACTCGTTAACGAAAGGACTTTTCATGGACGCAAACCCGCATGATCCCCTAAGGATTCATGCCTCTCTAAAAACTCTATTTAACGGACTGAGACTTTGACGTAGCGCTGGTCTTGGTGCCCGGAATCGGAACCACCCAAAGTGCACGCTTCATACGGCGGCGGCTGGCAACTTCTTCTTTAGAAACCGTCTCGGGCTTCAACTGTGCAGGGTCTGTCCAGGCAGTGTTCTTACCCGGTGCTGCGCCAGAATCGAGAAAGCCCTCTTTGATCTCAAGAAAAGCATTCATACGCAATTTGGTGAGATATTCACGCATCTGAGGCTGAAAACGAGGCATATAGAGCTTCTCCATGATCTCGTTCTCTACCTGTTCAATTTCGGCTTGGCCAGCCAAATGGAAATCTTCAACTCGAAGAATCAACCACCCATTAGGCAGCTTGATCGGTTCGGTAACAAAACCCTTTTGACCCTTAAACACAAGTTCTTCGATCTGCTTGTTCAGCATTCCCTTCTTCATCCAGCCGATGTCGCCATCTTCATTTCGGGTTTGGGAATCGCTCAACTCACGAACTAATACATTAAACTTCTCGTTCTTGCGCAAGCGGGCAACCGTATCTTTCGCTTTCTTTTCTAGACCAGCAACTTCAGCAGGGCTCTTGCCTTCACTTGAAAACAAAATCTCGCGCAAGTAGATCTCTTCCTCACGCACAAACTCTGTCTTGTGCTCTTCGTAATATTTGGCGACTTCTTCCTTCTTGATACTGAGCTTGCCGCCCACTTCCTGCCGCACCACGCGCTGGGTGATCATGTTCGTGCGCATTTCATTCTTCCAGTCCTCAAAGGTCTGGCCGGTTTGCTCAACGATCATCTTGGCAAGATCTTCCTGATTTGCCATCTTCGTCTTCACCATGAGGTCAGCAATGTACTTGCTGATTTCACCGTCGACACTGATGCTCATCTCTTTGCCCTTGCTGGCCAGAAGCAGACTGTCGATCTTGTCCCGAAGAATGTTTTTCTCAGCATTAACGAGAGTCATGTCGATTTCGACCTGACTCACCTTGCGAGCTTTCATCTCTTCGATAATCAGTCGGCGCGCGCGCGCCAAGTCCGTACTGGTGATGATGTCGCCATTGACTTTGGCAACGATCTGTTCCACCACAACCACTTCTGCCGCAAAAACGGCACAGGCCAAAAACATTAAGAACGCAGGAATTCGCATGTAAGGTAACACTTTCATTGTACTCACCCTTCCGAATACATGCCACCTGCACGTGCAGTGCCAACTTTCGCCCAAGGTTCGCCATGCACTCCAATACTCGCCTTTGAGTGCACCAGCAGAAGCTGCGCTACTCCGATATATCGTTCGAGAAAGGCACCTTCGCAATAGCCCAAATAGTAGTCCCACATGCGCTCAAACCGGGCATCAAAGCCAAGTTCACGCACAGCTTCAATGCGGTCCTGAAAGCGGCGGCGCCACTCCCGCAGCGTCCAGGCATAGTGCGTTCCCATCTCGCTCAAGTCCATCAACTGATAGCTGCCGGTGCGTGCCAGACTCTTCTGAATCTCCACCACACTCGTCAACTCCCCACCAGGAAAAATATACTTCTGAATCCAATCCGGACTCTTCTGGTAACTCGCAAACTGCTTCTCGTTCATCGTGATCGTCTGCATCAGAACCGAAGCACCGGGTTCGAGCAACCGTTCCCAGGTTGCAAAAAACTCGTCGTAATGATCGAGACCCACAGCCTCGAACATCTCAATTGACACGCCTTTGGTGTAGCGGCCGTGCAGATGGCGATAGTCTTCGAGCAGAAGAGTGATGCGGTCTTCAAGCCCAGCTTCTTTCACTCGTTGCCCTGCCAGAGCAAACTGCTCGCGGCTAATCGTAGTGGTCGTAATCCTGCACCCATAGCGCTTGGCGGCATGCAGGGCAAAGCCACCCCAGCCGGTTCCAATCTCAAGAACATGATCTTCAGGGCCAAGCCGCAAGACCCGGCAAATCCGCTCCAGCTTGTTCCACTGTGCCTGCTCAAGGGTCTCGTTTTCACGCTCCCAAAGTGCTGACGAATACATCATGCTGCTATCAAGAAAGAGCCTGAAGAAATCATTCGACAAGTCGTAGTGAGCCTGAATATTCCTCCGGCTTCCCGCTACCGTATTGCTCTTGCGCAGGTGATTCAGCCGAGCCAGCGTCCGAGCCACAAAGCTGAACAAAGGGTTTACTCCATCGATCACTCGCAGATTTCGTACCGCAAGCCGCACCAGACTAGGCAGATCAGGGCTCGACCAATGGCCCTCCATGTAAGACTCGCCCATGCCGATCTCTCCGCCAAGCAACGCTGCCCGGTAAAAATCAGGCGAATGCACTTCAATCATGGCCTCAAGGGCATCGGGTGAGTCGTCACCGTAGGTACTGACGCGACCGTTCTCGGCCAGAGTCAAACGTCCGCCTTTCAGTCCCAGCAGAATTTTTTCAAAAAGCCTACGTTCCATCACATTCATCACTTTCTATAACTTCGATGGATGCGGCACAAAGGGCATCCGCTTGAAGAAAAGTTGCAGCGCCTGCCAATGAATCGCCGCGATCACCTTCAAGGTCATGAATGGATACGCAAGAATCGACCGTTTCAGATTCTTCGACGTCCAGGGCATCCAGTCCAAAGTCAGCGTGGCATCGAAAAACTTTTGGCCTTGGCGAAAGCTGTCGATGTGCGCCACCAGATTGGAAGCCGGTGCCGTCAGCCGGAATCCGTATTCGTTGTCCATCGTATTGAAGGGCGAAACATGCAGTTCTTTGGTCACGCCATCGGCGTGCAAACCAGGCAGCCAGTAGTTGTGGCTTTCACCAAAAGTGTTGTGAACTTCAGCCATCACAACCTTCGGCTCGCCCCCATCCTTTGAGTAGCAGTAATAAAGCGAGATTGGGTTAAAGCAATACCCGGCATAGCGCAGATGCGTCAAAAGATAGATCGGGCCATCCGGCAAACTCACTCCATTTGCGACGGCATCCTGCTCCAGCCGCTTGCGCAGCGGCAACGAAGGATCGCCAAAATGATCCGACTCTCGAAACGATACCAGCGCAGCCTTCTCGTAGCCAGCCAACCGCGACACGGACATCAGCTCAGGAATCCGGTCCACATCGAGGTAAGCCATGAACATCGTATATTCAAAGCCGTGCTCGACCGGGCTCAAACGCCTGTGCCTCACCTTGCCCGAATAAATCCCTGCACCTAAAGAATTTCGCATTTCACTCCCAGCGCATTCACCACTCGCAACGCGCTCCGGTATCCGTCCTCGTGAAAACCATTCTGCCAATAAGCACCACAAAAATGCACTCGTTTGACGCCATTGATTTCTGCCCAGCGGGCCTGCGCCCGGGTCGCATCGAGAGTATAGAGCGGGTGTTGGTAGCTCATACGGCGCAAAATCTTACTGGGGTTCAATTGATCTGTCGAGTTTAGCGTCACCAGATATCGCTCCTGCGTATCGAGGTTCTGCAGCCGGTTCATGTCGTAGGTCAGCGTCGCTGGTGCCCCTCGGTCGGCAGCAATCCGGTAATTCCAACTAGCCCAGGCAGCTTTGCGTTTGGGAAGTATGCTGACATCGGTATGCAGCACGGCTTCATTGTTCGAAACCCGGAACGATTCCAGCACTTCGCGCTCCAGCGGGCTTGCATCGGTCAACATCGCCAGAGCCTGCGGCGCATGAGAGGCCAGCACTACTTGATCAAAGGTTTGAGGCGCTTCCCCATCACGCTTCACCTCAACCCCGCCATCCACCCGGGCCACACTTACAACGGCCTTGCCAGAGTGAATTCTGCCCTGAAGCGGTGCAATCAGCTTCTCAATATAAACACTCGAACCACCCTTGAGCACCTTCCACTGCGGATGCCCATTCAAGCTCAGCAATCCGTGATTTTCAAAAAATCGAATCAGGGTTGCAGCAGGGAACTCCAGCACTTTGCGTGGAGAAGTCGACCAAATCGCGGCCACCGTTGGGTAGAGATAATAATCACGAAAAATTTGTGAGTAGCCGCGTTCTTCGATAAACACGCCAAGCATCATGCTGTCGGCCTTGCCCTCTCGCAACAGACGGGAAGCCTCACGATTAAACCGCATAATGTCCCGCAACAATTGCCACTGCCTAGGGGCAAAGAACCTACGACGCGAGGCAAAGAACCCACCCAAGCCTCGGCTGGAATACTCAACCCCGTGTTTATCCCCGGTTACACCCCAACTCATGCTGCTGTCCAGCCGTTCGATCCCCAACTCGGCAAAAAGGCGGATCAGGTTCGGATAGGTCTTTTCATTGTGAACGATAAAGCCGCTATCAATTTGCCTGGACCCCATACTTGTCTCAATAGTGTGGGTATGAGTATGCCCTCCAAGTCGGCTTTCCCGCTCGAAAAGATGCACCTCATGCTTCCTGCTCAACCACCAGGCACAAGACAATCCCGAAATTCCACTCCCAATCACCGCGACGCGCATCTAGTTGTATGTGAGAACTTTCCTCATTGGTCTTTTTTCCGCCATCTTCATCTGGATGCTCGTTATGACGGCACTGACAAGCATCAAAATGCCGATATGGGATGCTTTTGCCACATTTGGAGACAATCCTTGGGCCGTCGCTACCCTGTGGGATGCTTATTTCGGCTTTTTGACCTTTTATGTTTGGGTGGCATGGAAAGAATCCAAAAACTCGATCCGCCTTCTCTGGTTTATCCTGATCATGGCGCTCGGCAATATCGCCATGAGTCTATACGTATTAATCCAGTTATTCCGGTTGAAGCCCGGTCAATCTGCATCCATGCTCTTTACCGCACGCCATGAATAAACTGAAATTCAGAATTGTCGATTTGCTCCGTCAGGGCTCCAGCCCAGATCAGATATCACTCACTATTGTCCTTGGCCTGGCCTTGGGCACAATTCCGATTCTTGGCACCACTACGCTCTTGTGTGCAGCAGCCGCAATGACTTGGAGGCTCAACATGCCGCTGATCATGTTGATCAACTACTTTGTCTATCCGGTTCAACTTCTGATCTACATCCCTTTGATGCTGTCAGGCGCAAGTCTTTTGGACGCCTCCTTAAAATCTCTAACAGTCTCTGGTGTGTACGCGATGCTTCGATCTGACATCCTGGGTGCCATCCAGCGCCTCTTCTGGGCCAACCTAGGTGCCGTTCTGATCTGGGGGGCAATCTCCCTTCCCCTCGGGTTTATCATTTATGCCATCGCGCGACGCCTCATGAGAAACTTTCATAGAACAATCGAGTCGCCCAATGAATCCAGCTAGCACCGTCCCCTTCTGGCAGGAATTTCTGACCCTCACCACGCAAGCTATGTTCATCATGTGTGCGTGGATGTTCATCCTCTGGCTGATTCACCTCGCCATCCGCAACGCAGCCATCGTCGACGCCGGCTGGGCATTCGGTATCGCTTTCTGTGCAGCCTTCTACGCATTCAATGGCTCAGGCGCATTCCCTCGTCGCTGGTTGCTCGCCACCATGGTT
Source organism: Bryobacter sp. (assembly GCA_046590555.1). Classification (GTDB taxonomy): domain Bacteria; phylum Acidobacteriota; class Terriglobia; order Bryobacterales; family Bryobacteraceae; genus Bryobacter. The sequence goes on from JBKJUN010000791.1 coordinate 8,187, forward strand.
ACTGTGTGGGGCCTCCGCCTCGGCTTTCATCTGCTACTAAACAGAATCATCGGCCATCCAGAAGAAGGCCGCTACGTCGAACTGCGCCGCAAGTGGGGCCCCAATATCAACTTGAAATTCCTGCTCTTCTATCAGGTGCAAGCCGTGAGTTGCGTCCTGCTCGCCATACCTTTTCTACTCGCCTGCATGAATGTTGAGCCCGAGTTCAACCTCGTCGACAAACTAGCCATTTTATTATGGATATTCGCAACTGCAGGCGTAACCATCTCCGACATGCAGCTCAATCGCTTCAAGGCCAAACCCGAGAACAGGGGTAAGGTTTGTCGTGAAGGTCTCTGGAGCTGGTCACGTCACCCTAATTATTTCTTTGAATGGCTGGTCTGGCTCAGCTACGGCCTCTACGCGCTCACCGGCCCCTGGGGCTTCCTCGGCATGATCGCCCCGGCATTGATTCTGCACTTCGTATTAAACGTCACCGGCATCCCCCCAACCGAAGAACAAGCCTTGCGTAGCAAAGGCGACGAATATCGCAAGTATCAACAAGAGGTCAGCGTATTCGTCCCCATGCCACCAAAGACTCAGGCTGGATCCTGATGGCGGCATTCTACGAATCCTGGCTCGATCAAAACCTCCTCCCGGACTGGGTGATTCGCGTCGGCATCCGTCGCCTCCTCGCGCAAAGGCTGATCGATGAGTCCCTGCGCGACCCGGCAGCCTGGCGAAAAGAAATCCGCTCCAGCCCTCTGGCCACTCATACACCCGACGCCAACGCCCAGCACTACGAGGTTCCAACAGACTTCTTCCTGGCAAGTCTTGGCCCGCGCCGCAAATACTCTTGCGCCTGGTACGAAACCGGCAAAGAGACTCTCGCTGATGCCGAGAGAGCGATGCTCAAGATCACCTGTGAGCGCGCTCAACTCAATGACGGAGACTCAATCCTCGAGCTCGGTTGCGGTTGGGGCTCCCTCTCCCTTTGGATGGCCGAACATTATCCGAACTCAAAGATTGTTGCTGTCTCCAACTCGCGCACACAAAAGGCCTTCATCGACGCCGAGGCGGCACGTCTCGCATTGCACAACCTCGAAATCCGCACCGCCGACATGGTCCTTTTCGACCCGGGTCAACAATTTGATCGAGTTGTCAGTGTCGAAATGTTCGAGCACATGCGAAATTACGCTGAGCTCATGCGCCGCATCTCCACCTGGCTCAATCCATCGGGCACCCTCTTCGTCCACATCTTTACCCATTGCAAATACGCCTACCCCTTCGAGACTGGCCAGAAAGACGACTGGATTGCGCAGTATTTTTTCTCGGGTGGCCAGATGCCTTCAGACGCGCTACTCACCGAATTTCAGGATCATTTGCAACACCGCGAGACTTGGCGCATCAATGGCCGCCACTATGCCCAGACTTGCGAAGACTGGCTGCGAAACATGGATGCACACGAGGCCACAATTCGGCCGCTCTTCGCCAAATGCTACGGTAAAGACGAAGAGACCAAATGGATCGTTCGCTGGCGTGTCTTTTTCCTGGCTTGTGCCGAACTCTTTGCATATCAAGACGGCTCCGAATGGGGCGTCTGTCACTATCTCTTTCAAAAACCATGAACCGCCGAAATTTCCTTTACACAATCCCCGCCCTCTCCGCCTGCGGACGCCGCAGCTCTTCCAGTTCATTCGAAGGTCGTTGGGAAGGCAAGCTCACTAATGGCGCTTCTTCAATGAACGTGAATTTCGACTTTCAGCAGAAGCCGGACAAATCCATGGAATTTCGCTTCACCTGCCGGGACCTCTTCCTGATGACGCACGCAGTGCAAACCTGGAAACTCGAAGGTTCTGCCTTCACTTTCACGCTGCCGCTGGTCGAAGGCCCGCGCACCTACAGCGGGCGCTTCGGTGGTCCAACTTTCGACGTCGAGTATACTCCTGCAGAAGAAAAGATGCATCTTCGCCGGCTGGGGCGTATCCCATCGCAACCTTACATGGAAAGAGGCCCGGTCGACATGGTTCCTACCCAACGTTCTTCACGGGCGCAAGCCCAGATTTTCAGTAAGAACGAAGCTCTCGCTCACTATAACGCCGACCTGCTGGCGCGTCTCGGAATCAGCACCTCAGCCAAGCCCACCCCAAAATCCGGCTGGGTCTTCACTGAAGATATGCCCATCCCGGAGTTACCAAAAACGGATGGCCCGGAATTCGTAATGCTACTCAGCCCAAGCTACGAGCGAATCCCCCAGATTGCCGCCTTCCAGTGCCCGATCTTCGTCCTCCTTGGTGAAGCCGATTCACGCAACGAGAAGCTAGAACGCGGCACCCGGCAGATTGCCTTTGACCTGCGAGAAGCGCTGACAAAACAGAAGCGCAAAGACTACCAGATCTCAGTCATCCCGAAGGCCGATCAGACTTTCCGCGTCCCGGGCTACGGCCGCGAATACCCGCGCCTGTCGCCCTTCCACATCGACCATTTCCGCCGCTTTCTGGCCCGCTTCGAGCCTACAGGATCAAGCCCGCGAGTAGGCTGACAAAGCCGCAACCTTTTCAGCCCATGTGCGAAGTGTCACTCGTCCAGGAAAGGCAGTCACTGTCCTCCCCTCGAAACGCAACGTCATCCCCCCACCCACGCGTTGCCGGTCTACAGCCGCCGTTACAGGAACACCCCATTCATCGGCAAGATCCTTCAGCAGTAGACGCCCCATGGGTCCATCTGCCACCCGGCAACCATGTAATTCTGCGCTCCCATAAGATCGAAAGGCTGCCGCTGCCCTCTTCAATTCCGGGCGCATCCGCCTTGTGATTGCTGGCGTAAGTGCTGCGGCATGCTCGGCTGCCCCGCCAGGCATACCGCCTCTTCCGGCACTGATCATCTGCATAGCGCTTCCACCATGTCCAAAGATCCGCAATAGCCCCAGTTGCTTCGTCCGGCCTGCCTGTACAATTCGGCTCACCAAGAGCCCCACCCCGTTCGAAGCCCCAATTCCAATACTACTCACCGCACCTCCATCGCGTTCAAGCTCAATCTTTGCCCGGATTCCGTACTGATGGTCGTCGGCGGAAATTTGTTTTTCGGTCTTACCCTCGATCATCGCCACAATCGTCTCATCAAGGTCGGTGTGATCGAATACACCAAACGGCATCGCCTCCATCATTGCTTTCCACTCTTCCCCCTCTACCTCTCCCGACGGTCGCCGCTTTAGCTTATCCTGAAGCAGTTGCACCGCCGCCTTCGTCTTCGAACCAAATCGTCCGTCCACCCGCAGAAGAGTATGCGGTGGTCGGGTGCTTAAGGCAATCTGCACCAACACCACTTTCGGATCTTCATCGCCTAGCCTGACATGAACCATAAATGCATATGCGTAATCCCGAGCAATTGTGGCTCAAATTTAGCATGTTCCTAAGCCTGCCCCGTCCAGCCAGCCAAAGGGCAAAATGGCCAGTTACAATTACTCGAGATATATCCAGCCGATTACCTGCCCAGTTCTCTTCGTAGGCAAACTTCTTTGAACCCTCAGGTACATCTCATTTCGGAAGCATAACAAATGAAAAAGGCGGCTCCCACAAGCAGAGCCGCTCTCTCATCCATCAAATCCGTTACAACTAGACCAGCTTGGTGCGCCGCACCGGCAATTCACGGATCCGCTTACCGGTAGCAGCGAAAATGGCATTGGTAATCGCAGGTACGATCACCGGAACACCAGGCTCACCAGCTCCAGCAGACGGATCCTTGCTCGGCATCAAATGCACATGCACGTTGCGTGGGGATTCGGTCAAGCGAGGCACCAGGTAGTCGTTGAAATTCGACTGCTGAACTCGACCGTTCAACGCCGAAATCTCACCCATCATGGCCACACTTGTGCCAAACACAGCTGCACCTTCAAACTGCGCAACCACGCGGTCCGGGTTTACCACCGTACCGACATCGGCAACGGTCCAGACATTCGGAATCGTCAGCTTGCCGTTGTCATCAATTTCCACTTCGACAACGCTGGCAATGTAGCTGAGGAAGCTCCGGTGGGCAGCAAATCCAAGCGCCCGGTTCTTCGTAGCCTTCTTCTTGCCGTAGCCGCTCTGCTCTGCCGCGAGCTCAATCACGCGACGCAAGCGTCCCGTATTGATCGGGAACTTATCGATCGGCATGCCATTGTTCCAGGGCTTCACGCCATCCTTGCTCAGATCGACATTTCGATCCGGGCCTAGCGCCTTCAGCACGTAAGTTACATAGTCGGTATTGTTCATCGCAGCAAGCTCATCGAGAAAGCTGTGAATTCCGAACGCGTGATACACATGCGCCACCGCACGCATCCAGCCCAGTCGCAGATGATTCGGCGCAGGCAAATTCTCACCGCGGATATTCGGCACATCATACGGCCGTTCATTCAGACCCATGCCCACTTCCAACTCCGCACCATCCTGCGCTCCAGGAGCAAAAGTGGAAGCAATT
>JBKJUN010000841.1:0-1958 GCA_046590555.1 Bryobacter sp.
CTTGGTGACTGGATGCTGCATTGTCATTTGCCCCATCACATGATGAACCAGATGGTGTCGATGGTGGGGCCGGTCACGCACGGCGGACACGGAATGCATACGGGTGGAAGCATGACTGATGGGATGGGGATGCTGAGAAAAGGGGATGCACTTTCAGAAGAATTTGGCCCTACTCTCGGACGCGGCCTTGGGATGAGTGCAGACCGGGACCGGGCTACTTCGCATCTGGTTGGGACGGAGCAGGCAAAACCTCCGGTCGATCCTCATGCAGGTCACGAAGGGCATGTAATGGCCAAGCCTGGCGATCCGATGGAAATGTATCCGAAGGATGATCCCGAAAAGAAAAAGGTGCCTGGCTATCCGCAGGATATGTGGATGGTGATGGACGAAGTGATTCCGCCAAAGCCTGAAAACTACGGGCTGCGCAAGGGCTGGACAGGTTCGATGATGGGCATGATGACACTGGTCCGCGTGGTTAAGCCTGAGGTCTACGACAAGATCATGGAGTTGAAGAAGGCGGAAGGTGCCAAGCCCAAAGACAAGAAGGCCCCGATGGCTAAGCCGCATCACGAGCACGGGAAGTAGGTTCGAGATGAATAGGGAAGATTATATGAAGATCTCAAGGATAAGCCTGCTGGCGAGTGTGTTTCTGGGATTGCCGGGATTGGGCCAAGAAACGCCCAAGGGCCTTCGGCTCGAAGATTTAGAGCGAATGGCGCTAGAGGCGAACCCGACGATCGGACAGGCGAAAGCATTGGTTGATGCGGCGGCGGGCCGCGCACAACAGGCTGGAATGTGGCCGAACCCAACCTTTGGGGCAAATGGAGAGCACGTCTCCAAAGTGACGGGCGGTGGAGCTATTGGCGGATTTGTGGAGCAACGCTTCATCACGGCTGGCAAACTTGGCCTGGACCGAAAGGTTGCGCAACAGGATCAGGCGGTTTTTGTGGAGTACCAGAATGCGCAAAAACAAAGACTGCTCAATTCCGTCCGGACCTTGTATTACCAGGCCCTCGGGGATCAGCTTCTGATTCAAGTACGTACCGATCTGGCGAATTTGGCAATGCGCGCGGTGTCGGTTTCGCAAGAAATGGCAAATGTGGGACAAGCCGACAAGCCCGATCTTCTCTCGGCAGAGACGGAGTCAGAGCGTATTCAACTTGAACTTGTCAGCGCCCGGAATGCAAGGGATCGAAGCTGGCGGCAGTTGGCGGCAGTGTTGAACAACCCAACGCTAAAACCCGTTCTATTAGAGGGCAATTTGGAAGAGATCCCTAAGCTGGATGCTGATCAGGCACTGGAGTTGATTTATCGGGATAGCCCAGAACTTCGAGCTGCCGAGGTGGCTGTGCGGCAGTCTGAATTTTCAGTGCGGCGGGCAGAAGTAGAGAAGATCCCAAATCTCTTTATTCGAGGCGGGCTGCGGAATAATCGCGAGTTTGGCGAAGTTGGGCCAATGGGGCCTACGCAGCGGCGAGGACTCGAAGGGATATTTGATGTTGGGGTTGAAATTCCGATCTTTAACCGGAATCAAGGCGGAGTGAAAGCGGCAAAAGCAGGAGCCGAGCACGCGCGCCTGGAAGTGCTGCGGACGAAACTTTCGCTTAGGGCGCGTTTGGCGTCTGAGTACAAGGATTATCGTGATGCCGCAGCTGCGGTAGAGCGATACCGAACCCGGATTCTGCCCAAGGCTCGACAGGCATATGACATGTACCTCGCAAACTTTCGCCAGATGGCTGGCGCTTATCCGCAAGCTCTGATTGCCCAGCGGAACCTCTTTCAGTTTCAAGACAGCTACGTGGCGGCTTTGGTCACCACGTGGCAACGCGCCATCGAGATTCAAGGGCTATTGCTTGGAGGCGGTGCCGACCTCGGAATGCCTAAATCGATGGGGCAAGCTCAGCTGGCCTCGGGCGGCAGCGAGCAATAGGCGGATGCAATGGCATACCGTATCTGCG
>JBKJUN010000859.1:0-2912 GCA_046590555.1 Bryobacter sp.
CTTTTGTGAATAAGAACCAAGTCAACGTTCAGGTTCCTGATGGTATTGCCACAGGTTCGCCCGTAGAGGTGAAAGTGATCACCTCGGCAGGGGAAAGTGCACCGCTGGTTGTGGCGAGCCGACTCCGTTGTCCAGGAATTCTTGCACCACCGGCTTTCAGGAATGCTTCTGCGAGACAATATGTTGTCGCAGAATTTCCAGATAGCACAGCAAACACACGAATATTTGCAGGATTGCCTGGCTCTGTCCCTGGAGTGAACATGAGGCTTCCAAAGCCCGGTGATCGCCTAGTGATTTACGGAGTCGGCTTTGGCGCAACAAGTCCGGCTATTGCTGCAGGAACCGCGCCTGCGATCGCAAGTAGTGTTACCGGCGTTCAAGTGCTTCTAGGGAATGCTCCAGTTACCACAGAGTACCGTGGTCTCGCACCAAGTGCCGTTGGGCTTTATCAATTCAACATAATTGTGCCAAGCATCCAAGCTGGTGATAACGAAATCGTTTTCACTGTAGATGGTGTAAGGACGCAAACTAATGTCTTTTTGACTACGGGCAATTAGCCGTAGAATTCGCAGTAACAATCCAGTTGATGGGGGTCTAACCAAGATGTTAAATAGAATATTCTGGAGCGCCGTGTTGTCGGCGCTTCCACTTTTGATGTTTGCTCGCAGTGGAGGAGCGCCGATTCGGCGCACTGGCGCTGCCATTGATGGAGGGGCTGATTGTGCTGGTTGCCATCAGACCTTTCGTCCGGCCAATTCCGACGGACGCGGCTACGTTCGCATTACTGCGGTGAACTACACTCCGGGCAAGAAACAGATGATCCGAGTGCAGGTTTATCATCCAGAAGCAGCGCGCTGGGGCTTTCAGCTATCGGCCCGTCAGACCAAAGATGAAAATCTAAAGGCGGGACTCTTCACGCCAAACGATAATGTGCAGGTAACTTGCGAACCGCAAGGAAATGCTCCCTGCGGGACAGATCGGGAGTTTGCCACTCATCTGGTTGCGTCGACGCGAATTGGGGCAGCCGGATTGGCGACCTACAGCGTGGAATGGACTCCTCCCGAAGCGGGCACAGGCGACGTTGTTTTTTATGCAGCAGGAAACGGGGCTGACAATAATGGCATGAGCAATGGGGACAGAATCTATACGACCAGCTTGAAGATCTCGCAGGCTTCTGCATTGGCTCGCCCCACTGTCAGCAATGAAAGCGGCGTGGCGTTGCAGGGCTTCGGTGGAGGCAAGAACATCGCTCCTGGAAGCTGGATCGAAATCTTTGGTGCAGGTCTGACCAACGTAACTCGAGAGTGGGCTACCTGGGACTTTGCTGGTGTTAACGCACCCAAGTCACTGGAAGGAGTTGGCGTCACGGTTGGGGGCAGAGATGCGTTTGTCCGATTTGTGAGCCCCGGTCAGGTAAACGTTCAGGTGCCAGACGGAATTGGTACAGGCCCCGTGAACGTGGTGGTAACAAATGAAGCTGGCGCAAGCGCAAACATCCCGATGACGGGTGTGGCCCGAGCTCCTGGTGTTTTGGCTCCGGCCAACTTCAACGTTGGCGGACGGCAACTGGCAGTTGCACTCTTTAGCGACAACACCACGTTTGTAGGCAGAACTGGTGAAATCGCTGGGGTAACCAGCCGCCCGGCTAGGGCAGGTGAGACGATCACCCTCTATCTGGTTGGTGCTGGCGCAACGAATCCGGCGGTTCCTGCGGGTACTGTCGTCAGTGGAACTCCTTTGTTGACCAATGCCACTGTACGCTTTGGCGATGCTCCTGCAACGGTAAGCTACGCCGGCCTCGCACCGGGTGCGATCGGACTCTACCAATTCAATGTGGTGGTGCCGAACGTGGCGGCAGGCGATGTTCGTCTGGCGATCACGGTGGACGGTGTAGCGGTAGCGCAAACGTTAACTACTGTCGTCGGAAACTGAGAATTTTAATTGCTGCTTTGCACTAGATCAGCAGTGCAAAGCAGCAACCTGTCGATTTTCCTAATTGCATTCTTTGGGGCGGTAGCGGGGCAACCTGCTACCGCCCAATCTTTATTGTTGCCTCCGACATACACAGAGGCCAGTATTGCCAGCACTGCGAGTACCAGGGCAGGAAGACTGGCTCCGAACACTGTTTTCACCATCTACGGGACTGAATTGTCGTTCATTACCTGGGCAGTATCGCCGCAGGAGATTGTGAATCAGAGCCTACCGACATCGACACCAAGAGGTGAGGTCTATGTGCAATTGCAGGGACGGCGCATCCCGCTATTTTTCGTTTCGCCCAAACAGATTAATGCACTGATTCCTGCTGATGTCCTGCCTGGGGACCGCACAGTTCGGGTGTTTCGGGATTTGGTAGGCGGGCCAACAGTTACCGTTCGCGTGGAGGCGGAGGCACCGGAGTTCTTTCGATCGGCAACAGGCTTTGCGGCGGCAACCCATGCCGATGGCCGGGTAATTACCTCAGAATCGCCAGCCGAAGAATACGAGGTAATTGTGGTCTACGGGACTGGGTTTGGAGCTGTTGGGGCGATTGAGAATGGAGTGCTGGCCCCATCGCGGCCGGCGCAAGTGTTGCGGGCGAAAGACTATCGCATTCGGATTGAAGGCGAGGAATTGCCAACTGAGGCACTGCTCTACGTGGGGGTAACTCCGTTTTATGCCGGACTCTTTCAGGCAAATCTGCGTCTGCCGAAGCCGCTGGGAGAGAATGTGCGGATCGAAATCGGTGTTGGCGGCAACTGGAGTGGTAGCGACTTGCGACTGAATACCAAGAAAATCGCAACTCAGTGACTGTCATCGGCGTTACACCGATAGAGGCTAAGATGAAAGTCATGCGTAGTGCTTTGATAGGTTTAGTTGCGTTGAGCCTGGGAGCCCAGGATGCTGCAGTGCCGGTGGAGAAGACTTTTACGGTT
>JBKJUN010001007.1:0-20864 GCA_046590555.1 Bryobacter sp.
GTAGAAGAGCGCGGTCATGGCACCGAGATCGAGGGCGCTCGTACCAAGCCAGAGCAGATGGGAGGCGATGCGGTTGAGCTCTGCGAAGATCACTCGCACGATTTGAGCGCGCGGTGGGGCCTCGACACCGATAAGCGCTTCCACAGCCAGGCAGTAACCGAGCCCATTTGAGACGGCCGAGATGTAATCCATGCGGTCGACATATGGCGCGAACTGCGTATAGGTTCTGTTCTCGCCAATTTTTTCGACGCCCCGGTGCAGATAGCCGATGACGCATTCGACCGCTTTGACGCGCTCGCCATCAAGCTTAAGGACAAGACGGAGGACACCGTGTGTAGATGGGTGTTGAGGCCCCATGTTGAGGACCATTTCGGACGTTTCGAGATGGTTGATGGATTCGATCACTGGCCGCTCTCGATTCCAAGATGGTTTTTGACCCAGGTTTGATCCATGTCGAGGATATTGCGTTCTTTGCGCAGCGGGAAGCCCTGCCAGTCGTCCGGCATCAGGATCCGCTTGAGATTGGGGTGGCCAGTGAAGTGGATACCGAACATATCGAAGATCTCACGTTCAAGCCAGTTAGCGGCCAGGTAGACGTCGCTCATAGATTGAGGGTGAAAGGATTCAGGAAAGCGAGTTTTGATGCGCACGCGGCGATTGCGTGCGAAAGAGTAAAGGATTGCGACCAATTCAAAGCGCGCTTCGTCTTTGGGGTGATCGACGGCGGTGAGGTCACACAGATAGTCGAAGGCATGATCGTCGCGAAGAAATGCGACAACAGCGTGGAATTCGTCCGGGGTGGTTTCGGCGAATGGTTGACCGCGGAAAGCCTCCGTTTTCAAGATCGCCTGAACAAATTTGGAGTGGAGATGGCCGGAAAGGCTGTCTTCCCAAGCTTCCGTGACCATAACCGGAACCGGTTTGGCTTCTTGAGACATGATGAAACTTTCAGGTTCGCACAGTTTTGTGTTGAAATTTAAAGTGAAGAACGAAATGGCTCAGAACAGTATTGAACAATTGCGCGCGACGAACCGAGTGGTTCCTGTATCCAAGGAGGATGAAGGAAGAGGGTGGGCGAAAATCTCAAACGGCGTCTATGGCTTTAGCTATACACCCGCCAGCTCCGACGGGGGGTTGTTTAACAAGCAGCCGCGTCAGAGTTATGAAATGCACAAGCTCGCCGATGGAAGTTTGTTGATTCTCGGCTACACAACAGCGGAGTTTGCCGGGAAACTCGATTTGAAAGGCGCCCAGGACATCGAACTATATCCCGAATCCCGGGCAGAATACACGCAGTTGGTGACTGTAGCTCATGCACGGATCGTGAGTTCAAAAGTACTCGACCGCGATGATTTCAACAAGCTGAAGGTTGGCTTGAAGCCACTGGCATAGGCTAATTTAGCTTGGGGCGCTAGCCCCTGAAAATGGGCGCGGCATACGTAGATACTCTCTGGTTGGTCGATAGAGCATGTTAGATGGGAACCCATGCTCCGCGAATTGGAGAGCTGGCGGACTTGTTTGTCCGCGAGTTGGTTACGGCTGCCGCGCCGAAACATCCTCACTTTGTAATCAGAACCAAGACCCGGGCCGACCGGCAGGTGCTGGAGCGATTGCTCGCCTACGGCTTTAAGCCATTGAGTCTGCGCTTTTTGCCAGGTTATCTTTTTGTTCGCTTTCATCCATCGCAGCGCCTGCAGATTGGCGCGATAGCTGGGGTGCATTCAATCGTCGGTTTTGCCGCGCAGCCTTCGGCTGTCGATGAAGAAGAACTCGAAGCGTTGATGCGGGTGTCGGAGACCAGATTGCCCGTGGGGCCAGCACCGTATCCGGCAATGGGAAGGCCTTGCCGGCTTATTGCCGGGCCGCTCGAAGGTGTCAGGGGGGTGTTGATGGGTGTGCGAGAGAAACCGATGGTGGTGATGAGTATCAGCCTGTTACAGAGAAGCATCGCTGTAGAAGTGGACGCAGAATGGGTGGGCTTGTTTCGCCCGGCCAGCATGATCGCGATTCGTTAGAAGTATCAGGAGTATCAAAATGCGATTCTTAATGGTTCTCTCGTTTGGGTGGTTGGCTCTGGGGCAGCCCTTGCCTCAACAGCAACAGAATGCTCAGATCGTGGTTGGCGCAAATCTGCCCTCTCAGAGGATTGGCATTAACGACCTGTTGAACGTGAATATCTACGGGGCACCGGAATTGTCGAGGACGGTCCGGGTAAGTCAGGAGGGAAGGATTCAGATTCCTATGCTGAAATCAGGGTTTCAGGTAGAAGGAAAGTTTCCAGGAGAGCTCGAAGGGCTGATTGCTTCGGCGCTCGAAAAAGGCAAAATTCTGGTAGACCCGGTTGTGACAGTGACGGTGGCCGAGTATGTCAGCCGGCCGATCAGTGTGATTGGGGCAGTCAGGCAGCCGCTAACTTTTCAGGCATTTGGAAACATAACACTGCTCGATGCGCTCAGTAGGGCAGGAGGACTGACAACTGATGCAGGTGCAGAGATTCTGTTGAGCCTAATAAAAAGCATTCCTGGGGAATCAAAGGTGTCCAGGACGGTTTTGCGGATTCCCGTAAAGCAGTTGATCGATCAGGCAGATGCAGATCTGAACTATCCGTTGAGTGGGGGGGAAGAAATTCGCGTGCCTGAGGCGAGCAGGATATTTGTGGTGGGTAACGTGAAAAAGCCAGGGGCATTTCCGATGAGGGATAGTTATGATTCGACAGTGCTTAAGCTGCTTGCCCTGAGTGAAGGTTTGCTTCCCTTCGCGATGGATGAGGCCTTCATCTATCGCCGCGAGGGAGCTAGCAATGGACGAAATGAGATCTCGATTCCGCTGGCGAAGATTTTGGCGAGAAAATCCCCCGATGTGTCGCTTTTACCGAATGATGTGCTTTATGTGCCTGATAATAAGAATCGCAGGATGACCATGACCATGGTGGATCGACTGGTGACGTTTGGAGCAGGGACAGCTAGTGGAATGCTGGTGTGGCGGCGGTAGAGCCCAATTGACGATGACGATTTACGAAGAATTGGGCATCCCGAAAGATGCCAGCGAAGAGGAAATTCGCCAGTCGATCCGGGCCCTGAGCAAGATGCTGCACCCGGATTTGCATCATGAGGCAACGGCAAGACGGTTGGCCGAGGCGCAGCTGAATCGGTTGAAATTGATGGCAAAAACACTTTGCAACCGCAAACGCCGCGCAAACTGTTATGCCAACCTTGAGCCTGACACGAAGCCATTCCGCTTTGAGATACATCCAGCTTGGCTGTGGCTCTCTTCATTGGTTGTGGCAGCGAGTCTTGGGTATTGTCTCTGGCATATCATGCCAGCACCAGGATTGCTTGCGAATTCTCTCTTCGGATCCCAGGTGATTGCAGAAGATGGGCCTGTGATTCTTTCTTCTCCCGATCATATATAGCCATTTGAGAGTCTGAATCGGGGGCAGAATCAACAGCTTCCTAAGCCAGAGGACTAAGCAATGAAAGTCGCCATTCTAGTCTCAGAGATAATCGGGAAGCGATGAAAATTCTGATTTGTGGTGGTGCCGGCTTTATTGGAAGCCATGTGGCGAAAGCGATTCGAATGGCCGGCCATGTGCCAGTGGTCTTCGACAATATGTCGGCTGGACACCGGTGGGCAGTGCAATGGGGCGACCTGGTTGAGGGCGATCTGATGGATCGAGCCGTGATCGAAGCCGCCTTGCGAGTACACGAGATAAAAGCTGTAGTGCAACTGGCTGGTTCCATCAACGTGGGCGAGAGTATGAAGGATCCGGGGAAATACTTCCGAAATAACTTTTCGATCACCGTAAATCTGCTTGAAGCCATGGATGCAGTCGGAGTGAAACAACTGGTCTTCAGCTCGACGGCGGCAGTTTACGGGATCCCTGAAACAAGTCCTATTTCTGAGGATGCTGCCAAGGCACCAATCAATCCTTACGGCGAGGCGAAGTACTTTGTCGAAAGGTTGCTTGACTGGTATACCAAGGCCAGAAGCTTTCGTTGTCTAGCCCTGCGGTACTTCAATGCGGCGGGTGCTGACCCTGAAGGGCAAATTGGTGAGATGCACAGCCCAGAAACGCATTTGATACCGCTGGTGATTTATGGCGCACTTGGAGCACGGCCGCCAGTGAAAGTGTTTGGAACCGACTATCCGACGGCGGACGGTACTGCGGTGAGAGACTACATCCACGTCAGCGATCTGGCACAAGCTCATGCTCTTGGGGTTGAGTATCTCGCTGGCGGCGGCGAGAGCACAGCAGTGAACCTGGGTTCCGGTGAAGGGGTCAGTGTACTGGAAGTACTGAAAGCGGTAGAAAAAGTGAGTGGCAAACCCGTACCGCATGAACTCTTTGAAAGGCGCGCCGGAGACCCTCCTCATCTGGTGGCAAAATCTGATTTGGCCAGACAAGTACTGGGCTGGAAGCCCGAACGATCCGATATTGAAACGATTGTCGGAGATGCCTGGGCCTGGAGCCAGAAGGCCGTTCGCGAGGGGCTTTACTCCGAATAACGATTTGTGATGGAGTTAAGGCGTTATGAACAGACGCGACGCCCTCTCCACCACTTTTGCTGCTGCGGCAGCACCTCTATTTGTTCCTCAGAGTGCCTTTGGCGCGAATGACCGTATCGCCTATGGCATGATCGCCGTCGGTGGACGCGGGCGCTACCTGAACCAGAAATTCAGTGCACAGGGAAATCAGTGCGTCGCTCTCTGCGACGTCTACAAGCCCAATATCGAGAAGGCATTAAAGGATACTCCGCAGGCTAAGGTTTTTGGCGATTACGAAGAACTGCTGGCAATGAAGGGGCTTGACGCTGTAGTGATTGCTTCTCCCGACCATCATCATTGCCCAATGCTGCTGGCCTCACTCAAGGCAGGTAAAGACACCTATCTCGAGAAACCAGTATCCAAGTCACTTGAAGAATCAAAACGCATCATTGCTGCGGTACGTGGTAGCGACCGGATCGTACAAGTAGGAATGCAGAGGAGAAGCGCCCCCGCGATCTTCAAGGCCAAGAAATTGCTGGATGAAGGTGCGCTGGGTAGAATTTCGCTGGTCAGGCCGCAATGGTTTTGGAATGTCGCCAAACCGCTAAACAATACACCGCTCGAAGGGGACATCGACTGGAAGCGATTTGTAGGCTCAGCCTATGCCAGGCCAATCGAGCCAATGCGATTCCGCAGTTGGCGCTACTTCTTCGACTATGCGGGTGGCAACATGACCGATCAGGGGACTCATCTCATGGACGTCGTGCAGTGGTTTATGGGCGTAACGGGACCCAGGAACGCGGTTAGCCAGGGCTTTGTCGCCAAAATGACTGGGGCAGAACACCCGGATGTATTCAGCGCCACCTTCGGTTACGACGGTTTCCTGGTGAACTGGACGCTTGACTACGGCAACGCTTACCAGAATGGCTGGTCGATTGCTTTCCATGGCGACAAGGGTACTCTGATCCTTGATGACAATGGATTCCGCCTCTTTGCCGAGCCTTGGAAGAAAGGCGCGGCCCCGGTGGTGGAGGAAGAATCACCAGTACCGGTAGAGGCGCACGTACAGAATTTCACTGATTGTATGCGTTCGCGAAAACAGCCCAACTGCCCGGTAGAAATTGCCGCTCAAGCAGTGAGCGGCCCGCATCTGGCGAACCTGGCTATGTTTCGGGAGCGAAAAGTATATCTTGCTGAAGACGGGGTGACAGTTTCCTGATCTCGATCAGGAAATGACTTCGAAGATCGCCTCCACCTCAACAGCAACTCCGGTAGGGAGACTGGCAAAGCCGAGGGCAGACCTCGCGTGAAAGCCGTCTCCAGTCTTTCCAAAGACCTGATGGAAAAGGTCTGAGGCCCCATTGATCACGAGGTGGTGGTCGTTGTAATCGGTAGCCGAGTTTACGCAACCAAGAACCTTGATGACACGAAGGCCATGGAGGCTTCCATGCGTGTTCCAAACCGAATTGAGGATCTTGGCTGCGCAGTCACGGGCAGCCGTGTAGCCTTCTTCGGTAGAAACACCAGCGCCAAGTTTGCCCTTGAGGGTCGAAACGTGGCCCGAACTGTAAAGGAGACTACCTGAGCGGATGCAGAGATTCAGATAACCAGGACTTTGCTTTTCAAAAACGAGGCCGAGTTCTTCGGCGATTTGTTGGGCGGACATATTGAGTGAATTCCAGATTAGCGGGCTTCGAAGACAAATAGGCGGCTGGGGTAATCTTCTGGCAAAAAGTAGAGCTTGCCTTTTCGGTAGGTCATGCCTTCGTGGGCATAGCTGAAGTTGCGATCGGTGGCACCGGCCAGGATGCGGCGGACGAGCTGAAAGCCAGGTATCGAAACCCATTCGACAGCTCCCTGTTGACGAGTAATCTGACCTGAGCCGATCAGCAGCTCACCCTCCATCTTGAGATCCTGCCAGGATGTCGCGATTGGGTTCGGAGCCTTGAGTAGCTGCTGGCCGCTTTTAGTCCATTGGTAAAGAGTGCGGCTCGACCAGGAACCTCCAATGAGGAAAGTCTTGCCGGCGGCAATGCAGCCAATGTGGTCATTCACCTCGAATGAAGATTCGAGGGCGAGAGTAGTCTTGTTGCGGCGCTCGATTGAGGTTGGCCCATCACGATCGTATTCTGCGACAGGGATCCAGATCGAATCGCCATCGAGGGTGATGCCGCCGGGGTGGATGCGCTTGCCTTGCTGCACCTCTACCTGCGAAAGCAGGCGTCCCGAAGAAGTTTCGATTTTCGAGAGGAAGCCTTTACCGGCCTTTGCATCAACAGAGCTGACCCACAGAGTATTGCCTTCGATATCGATGCCCTGCACATGGTGGAGGTCAGGCAGAATGGCAAGCATCTGTGGCTCGCGCCAATTCTCGAGATGCTCAGCCGTTTGGGCGAAAAGGGCCAACAGAAGGAGCAGTTGCATGGTGCACCATATAGCATTTCATGTTTCTCTTACAAGGCGGTGACAGACCGATAAGAAGTCTCGGGGAGAATTCTGCGCATGAAGACACAAGAGACTGAACTAACTGCCGATAGCTGGACAACAAAGTCTAAAACAAGCCATCATTTGAGTATGGGCACAAGTGGAACTTCATTGCATCCGGATCGGCCTCGGCTGAGCACACACCAAAAAGCGCTATCGATCAACTTGGATCCAGTGCGCTACGGTACTTTCGCTGAGATCGGCGCGGGTCAGGAAGTTGCCCGCTGGTTCTTCAAGGTTGGGGCGGCGGCGGGCACGATCTCAAAATCGATCTCGGCCTACGACATGACCGTAAGTGATGCGATCTATGGCAAGAGCAAGCGTTACGTTTCGAGAGAACGACTCGAGAAGATGCTCGACTATGAGCACCACTTGAACGTAGAGCGCCTCGGGGCAGCGCGTGGGGATTCTACGGCCTTCTTTACCTTCGCCAACACGGTTTCCGCTCTGAACTTCCGAGGTACCAACGAGTGCCACGGGTGGATGGGAGTAAGATACCAGGCCTTCCCTGGGGACAGCGACAACCAGATCATCCTCCATGTAGGCATGCGCGACAAGGAGAACTCACTGCAGCAAGAAGCATTGGGAATCGTCGGCGTAAACCTCCTTTATGCCGCCTTCTTTCTGCATCATGCACCTAACCAGATGCTCGAATCCCTTCTCGACAACTTGAGCACCGAGCGGCTTGAAATCGACATGATCGATTTTTCCGGTATCGAGTTTCGCCGGGTCGACAATCGCGTGATGAGTTTGAAATTGGTGCAGCTTGGCCTGAGCGGAGCGGCAATGTTTGGGCCCAAGGGTGAGGTACTTCAGCCCTCAGAAGTTCTGCGCAAGAAGCCGCTTTTAGTCGAGCGTGGCAGCTTCCGTCCGGTCACAAAGGTGAACATCGACATGATCGACTGCGCCCGCGAACAGTTCTCTAAAGAAGCCGAGGTCAAAGGTGACCAGGTTGTAGAACTGATGGAAATCACGATGCGGAATCTCCTTTCAGGAGGTGACATCGACCTGCGAGACTTCCTGGCCCGCGCCGACTTGCTAGCAACAGCTGGCAAAACAGTTCTGATTTCTGATTACTTTGAATACTATCGGCTTGCGGCCTATCTGGGCCGATACACGACCGACCCAATTGCAATCACGATGGGTGCAGCCAGCCTGAAAGATCTTTTCAGTGAGCAGTATTATTCGGGCCTCGAAGGTGGAATTCTTGAAGCCTTCGGCCGCCTCTTTACTCGCGATTTGCGGATCTATGTTTATCCTCTCCTGGAGAGTGATTCGAAGTCTTTGACCACGGCAGACAACATCGAGATGCCGGCTGAGCTGAAGAATCTCTACATGCATCTTATGGACCGTGGAAGAATCCGGTCGCTTGAAAACTACGACAAGGATGTTCTCCACATCTTCTCTCGCGATGTCTTGCGCCGCATCAAAGAACAGGACAAAAGCTGGGAAGACATGGTGCCGAAAGAAATCGCCGAGACGATCAAGGCGCGGCGATTCTTCGGCTGGCAGCCAGAATAAGCGCTCGGTCGTCTGCGCTACCGGCGCTTGCGGAAAATGGAACTGAGGATCAGGCCTAAGAAGTTCGCTAGCGATTGAAGCCACTTCATGGCGTTCTTGAAGAGACTGGACAACTGGATCGATTGCCCGTTATCGAAATCGAATTGCAGTTCGAGTTATAGGCAGAGCACGCCAGCGGTTATAGGGTTCGAGTCTTGAACGCAAGCGGTGCGGTACTTGTGGTGAGTGAAGGCCGGGGCTGGCCTCCGACACCTTTGCGAGTGGGGTTGCAAGCCGCAGAAGTCCCCACAGAAAGAATCCGGCTGGAGTTGCTGGCCCTCAATCTTCAGGGCCAGGATAATCAGCTAGCCTTTCATGCGGTGCGGGTAGTTAAGATTGAGAAGTGATTGAGTTGTTGAATACGATGAACGCGCTTGCGCGAGCGACTTGTCCGCGTGTGGACATCGAAGCATTTTGGGATGAGGTTTGGGGATGGAGGATTGGTTCGGTGCGCATTCCAGATCCGGAGATGCCACAACGCAAAGCTGAAGACATCGTGAAGCGTGCAGTAATCGTCGACAAGTATTTGCGTGATGTTGAGGATTATTGGTTCCACGTCTACAAACCGACAGCAGGTGATGTCATTGTCGATATTGGCGCTGGCCGTGGAGAGGATGTTTTTGTTTTCTCACGCGCTGTTGGGGCTAGCGGGCAGGTGTGGGCGGTTGAGCCTCATCCGGTGAGTTTTCTTGCTTTACGGAAGCTCTGCGAGTGGAATGACCTGAGCAACGTAAGGGTCTTGAATTACGCTTCGACAGAACAGCACGAGAGCTTGCAGATTGAAACGATGCCAGTTTGGGAATCAAACTATATCCGGACGGGCGAAGCTAGCGAGAACAGTTGCGGAGTTGAAGGAGTTCCATTTGATGAATTGGCCAGACGTGAAGGCATAGGCGAGATTTCGTTTCTGAAGATGAACATCGAGGGCGCAGAGCGCAATGCCTTGCCGGGGTGTGTAGATGCCTTGAGCCGCACAAAGAATGTTTGTATCGCCGCGCATGACTTTCGAGCAGATCGTGGTGAAGGCCAGAGCTTTCGAACGCTCACCAACGTGCGAGAATTCCTGGCGGCACGAGGCTTCGCTTTAACTACCCGTGACGAGGACCGGCGCTACTACGTGCCCTACCATGTGCACGGCGTCAGGCCTTAGCCGCACATCGAGAGGTTGGTTCTGTGGGAGCACAAGCTTGTATAAGTAGGCGGTTTTGGTGCGCAAGACCAGGTCATAGCCTTTGAGCGGATAGTAGGCTTCAAGCCGCAGGCGCACGTTTGAAGGCCCAAGGCCATCCACCATCCAGGTGGGCTCGGCTTCGCGAAAGCGCTTCAGGCGCTCTTGACAACCAAGGCCAGGCATTGCCTTGAACTCGCGCAAATGTCGATCTGCAAAGATGCAATCCAGAGGCTGACTTTCAAGGTAGGGAGTGCCACCCTTCAGACGAGAGAGCGCGTCTATATCCGGGCGATACCCCCAGACGAATAGCGTATCCGCTGGCTTCGCCTGCTCAGCCAAATACTTGACGATCGTCTGGCTGTCGTGGAAGAGCGCAAGGTCGTCCCAGCTTTCGTTGCCAAGCGCAAGCTGAATATTGCGGGGGCCGAAGCGGATCACAGGAATCAGCAAAAGTGCGAGAAGCGCCATGCGCCATCGCGGCTTCAGCGCCTCAAGCGATCGGCCAGCCAGCACCACCATTGGCACCAGCAGAAAAAAGTAGTAACGCGGAAAGAAGCGAAGGCCCATCGCGACGGTAATAAGCGAGAGCACGAGCCACGAATAGTTGCGCCATTCCATACTGCGCCAGGGAAGAAAAGCGGCAACAACCGCAGCAGACTGAAAGCCAACCCAATTGGCCGTACGCCGCAGGAATTCAGCCAGCGGCTTCGTGACAAAAGTGTCTTTTGAATAGATGCCACCCCACCACCAGACCTGCTGCCAGTAGTTGGGGCCAAAGAGCGCATGAACCGGAAGCGTTAGGGCAAAACCGGCAAGAGTGCGCCAGTTTGGGGCCCAAAGCAAAGCGATCGCGAGGATGAAAATCGCCTTGGTGTGGATCAGCAGACCAACGCCACAAATGAGGCCAGCAAGCCAGGGGCGGCCACTCTGCGCCATCCAGACGGCACCCAGATGCGGGGCGACCAGCAATAGATCCGGCGCAAGCGCCATCACCGCCGAGGGGATTCCAAAGCTGAGATAGATCGCGATCAACCAGGCGGCATAGCGGCCACCAAGGCGATATGCGAGGCCAGCACAACCCGTTACGTAAAATGCCCCGGCAAGCCTTAGCAGCCAGCCAGGCATCGCGCCCCAGAGTAGGTAGAGTGCAGCGCTGAGCGGTGGCTTGTCAAACCAGAAATCAGCATAAGGCCAGCGGCCATGCAGCATCTGAATGGCCGCTGTCATTGGGTAGGCTTCTTCGATCCAGAGAAGGCTTACGTGCGTCAGGCGCACGGCGAGAACCATAGCGAAAATGAAGAAAAGTTGTCTAGCCACTCTTCTTGCCGGATTTTGAGACCGCATCCCGGTGTTGCACCTTGATGGGGAGGCCTGTGCGCTTTAAACGTTTGGCGACCTCTTCGGCAATCATGACAGACCGGTGTTGGCCGCCGGTGCAACCAAAGCCGATGGTGAGATAACTCTTGCCTTCTTTGGTGTAGTGCGGCAACAGGTAGGTGAGCATGTCAGTTACACGGGCAAGAAATTCCTGAGTCTGAGGAAAGCTCCTGATATAACGGGCGACGCTGGGATGTTTGCCATTAAGCGGCTTGAATTCAGGAATGTAATTGGGATTCGGAAGAAAGCGTACGTCGAAAACCAGGTCGGCGTCCTGCTGGATTCCGTGACGAAAGCCAAAACTCGATACATGGATCGAGAGGCGGCCCTCTTTACCCGTTACCGAGAAATGCTCTTCAATCAGAGCTCGCAATTCATGGACGTTGAACTTGGATGTATTGACCGAGAAGGTAGCCAGAGCGCGAAGCTCCTCGAGCAGATGCCGCTCGGCCTGAACATTTTTAAGAACAGAACGGCTTTGCCCGAGGGGATGAGGCCGGCGAGTCTCCGAGAAGCGTCGAACCAATGCCGCATCGTCGGCTTCCAGAAAGATCAAGCGAGTAGGGACCTTGGATGAAACTTCGCGATACAAAGCGGGGAAGCGGTGCAGCGCTTCCCCTTCACGAACGTCGACGACCAGCGCAGCCTGGCGAATGTTTGGGGCATCCTTGGTTAGCTCGGCAAACTTGGGAAACAGGTCGAGAGGCAGGTTATCTACAGCGTAGTAACCCATATCCTCAAAGCATTTGAGAACAGTGCCTTTTCCTGAACCACTGAGGCCCGTGATGATGACGAGTTCAGCCTGCGCAGATCCTGAGAGCATTAGCGTGCTTCGATAAGATCGAATTCGTTGTCGGTGCGCCGGACAAGAACGTATATCTGGCCGCTACCCAGCTCTTCAAAAACCAGATAGGTCGAAGCTGGCTTGATGGCCATAGGTGCTTCTTCAATCGTGATGGGCTTCGATGTCCGCTGCACGCGGGTGGGCTTGAGCGCCTTGACCTTTTTGGCGGGTGGAGCAGAGGCAACGACTTCAGGAATCGGCGCTTTCTTGCCATTGATCCCGACACCGTGGCGCTTGGAATCAATCCACTTGTCGTGCAGCTTGTGCAACTGCTTTTCGAGCTTGTCAATGGCAGCCAGAAGCGCCAGGAACTGATCTTTGTGTGCGGCAATACCAACGGCCTGATGGCCGTAGTACGTCATTGTGACCTCAGCCTTGTGCTCCAGGCGTTGCATCTTCAGGATGACGTGAGCTTCGCGCTCACCCTTCTGGTCGACGAGCTTCCCAAGCTTGGCGAAGTGGTTGTCGAGGTTCTTCTTTTGCTCTTTTTTGAGCTCTACAAGTCTACCGGTGTAGTGAATTTTCATGTTGTGAGTGTTCTATTGCTTCACGCGACGCTGATGCGTCGAGGGAATCTTCATGTCTTCGCGATACTTGGCGACAGTGCGCCGGGTAACGGAGATGCCATCCTCATTGAGGCGGGCGGTAATTTGATCATCTGTCAAAGGATGAGCGGAATTTTCTTCTTCAATCATCTTCTTTACTTTTCGCTTGAGAACCAAGAGGGAAGTTCCGGCGCCAGCCGGGCCTTGCACAGCCTCTGAGAAAAAGTACCGAAGTTCAAACACACCCTGCGGCGTATGAACATATTTGCCGGCAACTGCGCGGCTAACCGTGGACGGGTGCACTCCAATCTCTTCGGCCAAATCCTTGATCATCATCGGCTGAATGCAGTCTATACCGTCTTCGAGGAATTCCCGCTGACGCTCGACGACGCACTCGCAAACCTTTAGAATCGTCTGTCGGCGCTGCTCGATGTTCTTCATCAACATAAGTGCGCTTGAGTATCGCTCGCGGATGTAATTACGAACATCTTTCTCGGGCGAATGGTCTTTGTCGAGCATCCTGCGATAGCCCGGATTCAAACGTATCTGCGGCAGATCCTCATCGTTTAACTGAATCAAGTAGTCTTCGCCATCTTTGAAGATGTAGACATCCGGCTCGACTGTCTGGGCTGCCTTGCTGGAGTAACGAAGTCCAGGCTGAGGGTCCAACTTGCGAATGACATTAAGGGCGATCTCGATGTGATTTAGAGGCCTGGCAAGGGCCTTGGCGATTTCTTTGAATTCCTTGCGCTCAATCATCCGCAGGTGATCGCTGACCATATGCCATGCAACCCCGCCCTTTGCACCCCGGCTTTTAAGCTGTAGCAGGAGGCATTCGCGAAGGTTGCGCGCGCCGATTCCGGCAGGATCGAGGCTTTGAACTATTTCGAGGCCATCTTCCATATCATCAAAGGTTAAATTTTCAGCCTTGCCGATGTCTTCGATCGGCTCAAGTAGATAACCGTATTCGTTGAGGTTGCCAATGATGGCTTCTGCCGCTTCCCGTTCGCTGTCATTCATCAGGATGAGGCTCAGCTGAGAAGTGAGATGACTGGAAAGTGTAACCGGCGACGAGAGGAAGGTTTCAAATGACGGCTTCTCTAGCGTTTCTCCGGCAGGGGTTTTGTGCCCAGGATCGAGATATTCGTCAAAGTAGCTACCAAAGTCGATCTCGTCGAAGGGATCGGCGGCCTTGGGAGCTTCAGCGGGATCCACCGAAGCTTCGGCTGTATATTCCACGGGAGCTTCAAATTCCGCTTCTGATTCGTAGGAAGCAGCAGGTGGAGTTTCGAGCATCTGCATCACCGCCTGATCGCTGGGGTCGGAATTCCGCTCGGCTTCGAGCAGATTCTGAACTTCCTGAGGAGTCAATTCCTCGCCATCCTCGCTCTCATCAAGAAAGGGGTTGGCAACAATCTCCTGGCTGATCATCTCTTTGAGCTCCAGCCGGTTCAACTGAAGCACGGTGACCAACTGCACAAGACCAGGGGTCAGCGTTTGCTTTTGCGAAACTTGTAATCCTAAGCGTGGCGAAAGCATCTTTTCGACTTCAGGATAGCAATTGAGAGCTTGCCCACAGCCATCGATCTTGTCATGCTGGAATTGAGCCTTGTCGCTCTCAATCCGCTTTGGCTCAAGCCATCGATCAACAACGTATTCAGAGAGGCAGGGAATTTGCAGGAACCTGGACAACAATGACTATTGAATACGCGATCGCTCTACAAGAAAAGGCCTGGAAACTACTGGGCCGTGGCAAATTGACGGAGGCCCGCGAAGCTATCGCCGAGGCACTCAAACTCTTTGAGTTGATAGAGGGTAAAGAAACCCCGGATGTGGCGAATCTCCTGAACGACCTTGCTGACCTCGAAGACCGCTTGGGCCTCTTTGACAAGGCTATGGCCAATGCCCGCCGCAGCATGGAGATCACAGACAAGCTGGTGCGCAGCTTCAAGGGCGAAGAAGCTACCCTCATTCGGGCGCGTTCACGAACCCTGATTGGCACCCTCAACCGCCAGCTTGGAGATTACAAACAAGCCGAACAATTTCTGAAAGATGCGCTCAAGCTCAATTTGAAAGAGTTTGGCAAAGATCACGTAGAGGTAGCAAGCTCTGAGAGCAATCTCGGAATCGTCTATAAATACTCTGGCCAATATGCCAAGGGGCTCGCACTTTATGAAAGTGCACTGGCAAAACTGAAGGCCCTCTTCGGGGACGATGGCTTTGAACTCAGCATGGTTTATCACAACATCGGCGGTATCCTGCACTCCGCCGGACGATTTGCTGATGCCGAAGCCCCTGCCCGTCGAGCCTGGGAGCTATCAAAGCTGCATCTGGGAGCCAGCCACCCGCAGACGATGGCCGATGCCGCTTCCATGGCCGCAATTCTCGATAGTCTCGAGCGCTACAAGGAATCAGAGCCCATCTACCGCAAGGCACTGAAGGTATTTGAGAAGCTCTATGGTCCGGAAAACTATGAACTCGCGGTGAACCTGAACAACCTGGCCGCCGTGAAGTCAGCGCAGGGCAAAGGAGACGAAGCCGAAGAGCTCTACCGCAAATCGCTCATAATGTCTGAAAATCTGCTCGGCAAGAAGCACCCGGACGTCGCGCTGACGCTTTACAATCTCGCCAGTCTCTTGCACGTATCAGGCCGCCGCAGCGAGGCTGTACGCCTCTACGAGCGCTCTCTAAAGATCTTTGAAAAGGTTCTGAAGCCGAAGCATCCGAAGATTCTACTTGTGAAAAAAGCTCTGGAAGCGGCTCGCCAGAAGCGGAGCTAGGAAGAGGATCGCAGCCATACGGCAAGCGCCCGACCGAGTCTCATCTGTCAGGCATAACAACGAACTTCGAAGATACGGGCTTCTTCGAGTCCGTTGGTGGCGGTGACATGAACACGCACTGCCTCGGCCTCGACAGCTTCAAAGCGCACACGGTTCAGCCTCTGGTAGTTGCCTGAAATTGTTGCGACAGTTACGAACTCGCTCGAGCCCTTCTTGCGCACCTGCACTTTGTAATCTTTCACCGTTTCGGGCTGGGGTTGCCTTTGGGAATCGCCACGCCAGAAAGTCGGGTTGGCCGTGAGCACCATTTGTCGCTGAAAGCCCGTGTCAAAGGTCAACTGCACCTGACTGATCTTGCGCGGGCTTTCCCATTTAAGGTCAAGCCAGGCACCCTTGCCGGTCATCGGGCCAGCCCAATGATGGATAGGGCCCTTTGGAATATCACGCGTAATCCCGTCGATCACTAGCGGTGCCACAGCTTCACCAACGTTGCCAGAACTGGAGACGGTTGCCTTGCGAGCCGAGTCGTTCGCATCTTCATTGCGAATGAGTTCACCTGGCTTGCCCTTGATCGTTTGATCGTCACGAATCAAGCGCTGCTGCAGAGTTGCCACCAGCTGCTTATCTTCAGCTAGCTGGCGCGGAAGTTTGGCTTTTTCGACACAAAGCGCAGCTGCAGTACCAACGGCCTGACCGATGGTGGCACAAGTGGCCATGACGCGACTGGAAGTAAAGGCTGCATGGGTGGCGCTGATGTTGCGGCCGGCCATCATGAGGTTGGTGATGTTTTTCGAATAGCAACTGCGCAATGGAATCGGGTAAACCTCGGGAGTTCTCAGCACCGTATTAGGGGGCAGATCGGCGCGATCAAAACCACCGGGCGGGTGGTCGTCCATGGGCCAACCGCCCATGGCGACAGAGTCGTAGAAGCTGCCACTAATGAGATCCTGCTGCGTCAGCATGTGGTCGCCATGGAGACGGCGGGAGCCTCGCTTGCCAGGCATCATCCCCACCCAATCGAAAGCGTAATTGGCACTGTTCGTGTGATTGCCGCTGTTTTTGATGTAGTCCCAGACACCCATCACGATCGAGAGAAGTTCGTACCTAATTAGCTCGTTGTCGTGGATGATATCTTTGCTGCCGCCCCATTCCACCCACCAATAGCCGTAATCCCACTGGTCCACCTTGCGGAAGCGCAGCGTATCGGCTGTTACCTTGCGAGCCCATGTAGGCGGCTTGAAGGGCATGGGTTTGTTGTAGAGACGCGAGGTAAAGAGGATCGAGCTGCCGAGGGTTTCAAGGTCGGGCTTCTCGGGAGCAAGGCTCTCATTAAACTCGGCGCGCGATTCGCGGCCCATACGGAAGCTGGCTCCGGATTCGAGTGCGAGTCGCGAGTCGCCGGTGGAATCGACGAAAACCTTAGACTTCACCTGGTAGATCATCTCGCTCTTGTCGCAACGGGCGTGTACTTCGGTAATGCGATCGTCCTTAACGACAGCCTTGTAGACAATCGTTTCAAGCAGCAATGTGATGTTTGGCTCACTTACGACTTTGTCGTAGAGGATGAAGTCCCACATCTCCCAGCAACGCTGTGGATTATTGACGGCGTCTTCAAGACGCAGCTCTTCGATGAGGCCACTCTCTCGCCAACCAGGCCGGCCGCGATGAGAGTCAGCACCCACGATGTGCATTTTCACTTCGCTGGAAGAGTTGCCGCCGAGACGCGAGCGATCCTGAACCAAGACTACTTTGGCCCCGTGCCGGGCAGCCGAGATAGCAGCGCAAACGCCAGCCACTCCGCCACCGGCGATAAACACGTCGCATTCCAGATTGACCAACGACATGTGCGGCTCATGAAAAGTCGTGGCAGCCTGCAGGTCCTTCGATGGGGGAGCGATGCGGTCAAACTGCTTGCGCATCTCAGGCGTAACGGTTTGTGCCTGAGCAGGCGGAACTTGGTCCGCAAGGACGATGAGGCTATAGCTGGTAATGAGATCGCGTCGACGCATTTAAATTCTCCCACTAGAAATTATTTCAGATTTCTGTTCCGTTGTACATCGGGGCCACCCACTTTTCATAACCGTTGTAGGCTCGGGTCGCCACACGCTCCATGTTTGGAATCAACTGTTCGACAGCCTGGCTCCAGCGTGGATGCGGTCTCTTGGGGTTGACGTTGGCAAAGAATCCATATTCATTCGGAACCGCTTTGTTCCAGAATGTCTCTGGTTGCTGGCTCACGAGTTCCATACGAACAATCGCCTTAACGCTCTTGAAGCCATATTTCCAGGGAAGCGCCAAACGCAACGGTGCACCATTCTGATTTGGAAGCGGCTTGCCATAGATACCCGTCACGAGAAATGCCAGTGGGTTCATCGCTTCGTCGATCCGAAGCCCTTCGTAGTAGGGCCATGGATAATTGCCAGAGTATCGAATGCCAGGCATCTCTTGAGGACGGTTGACAGAAATGAAGCGCACGTACTTAGCCCCAGCCTGCGGCTCGGCGCGGCGAATCAACTCCGATAAGGGAAAGCCCATCCAGGGCACGGCCATCGCCCAGGCCTCAACGCATCGATGGCGATAGAGGCGTTCTTCAATCGGCATCTTCGTTTCAAGATCTTCGATCGACCAGGTTTGCGGCTTAGCGCAAGCACCAGCGATCTCAACCGTCCAGGGCCGCGCCTTGAAGCCCTTGGCTAGCGTCCGGATCTCCTGTTTGTTGGTCGAGAACTCGTAGTAGTTGTTGTAGCTAGTGGCAGCCCACTCTTCTGTGAGGGGCCGGTCGAGGGTAAATTGTGGGTTGCGATTGGCCGCTGGCAGGATCGAAGGAAGGGCCATTGCCGCAAGAATTTGACGTCGATTGAGGTAGGCAGATTCAGCGGTTGCCTGCCTTTCGGGAATCTGCCAGCCACTAGGAATTCGAATGAGCATTTGCTAAGCCTCTGCTCCATGCTAATATGCAAAGAGTAACGGCCACAGTGCGGAGAGATGCCTGAGTGGTCGAAAGGAGCGGTTTGCTAAACCGTCGTAGTGCCTTAAAGCGCTACCGAGGGTTCGAATCCCTCTCTCTCCGCCATCAGCAGTAATCCCAATAAACTATATTCATCCAAAGGGCTTCGAAAGAAGCCCTTTTCTATTTTGCTGCTTCGAGTAGTTCTATCAGAACCATGTGGATGCACTTGTCAACAGCCCCTCCGCCGACACAGAATACAGTTGGTGCTTCGCTTTGCCTGGATCCTCCTGCTGACAGTGACGGCCAATGCCGTCGAAGGCCCGTGGGTGCAGCTCTACAAGGCCCGCAAATTCACAGAAGCCGAGCGTGCGCTGCGGGCATCCCTCAAACAGCGCCCTCAAGATCAGCAACAGCGCCTCTACCTCGCGCGAACCCTCATCGAGCTGAAACGGATCCCCGAAGCCCTCATGGAAGTCCAGCGCATACTAGATTCCAAACCCACGCCCGACACCGAGATGGACGCTGGCAAACTGCTGCGGCAGCTCGCCGAACAGCGCTTTCGCGACCTGAGCCAGAGCGGAGCGGGGCAAGCGGGAATCCATGAAATCGCCGGCCGCCGCCTGGAGCGTGAAGGCAATTTCGAAGCCGCTCTCTCGCGCTATCGTCAAGCACAACAACTTGAGGCTACGCGCCCCGGCTTGAGTTACTCCATTGGAAGCGCACTCTGGAAAATGAGGGATTACGAGGCCGCCGAGAAATACCTGCGCACCGAACTTGAGCGCACACCAGAGCACGGCATGGCCAACTTCCGTCTCGGCCAGCTTTTGATATCAACCAGCCGCGAAGCCGAAGCGGTTACACCGCTGGAGCGCGCCGCCGCTGCGTTGCCCGACCGTTGGGAAGTCCGGCGCGAACTGGGCAAGGCTTACCGCAAAACCGGCAAAGCCGTTGAAGCGCGCAAGGTATGGGAATCCGTAGCCGCCGCCCGTCCTGACGATGATCAGGTTCATTTTTTGTTGGCCAACCTCTATCGCGAACTCGGAGAAAGCAAGCTCGCCGAAGGCGAGTTCATCCGCCATAGGACGCTGCTTGAACAACGCCGCCAGCGATCCGAGCGCCGCTAGCGAAGCGACTCTCGCTCGACCCACCTTCGCTTTTCGGCTTTGAGCGCGGGCGCGTCGCCCGTGCCAGCCAGCGCCGCCAGCAACAACTCATGCGCGGCGTGCGAGCCTGCATCCGCAGCCACGGCAACACGCGCCGCAGCGACGGCACGCCCCACGTCTCCCGTGGCAAGATACGCCTGGCAAAGTGCAAGCGCAGGCTCCTCGTTTTGCGGCATCCACGTCATCGCTTGCTGCAAGGGCGCAATTGCCTCGCCCGCCCGGTTCTCGCGCAGTGCAAGCAGCCCCAGATACAAATGTGTTTCACCCGGTGCCGGGGCCAACTCCAACTCCTCGGCAAGCAACTGCCGCGCCTCAACAACATTGCCGCCGCTCAAGAGCAGACGCCCCAACGCCACCCGCGGCCCGGGCCGCTTGGGGGCAATGGATCGCGATCGACGAAACGCCTCCATCGCCGCCTCGCGATTGCCCTCGCTCTCCAGCGCGTAGCCATGCACCTCTTGCCCCGCTGCGGAATCAAAGGCACGGTCGGCCACGTGATTCCAAAGCAGACTGGCTGTATCGGCGTAAGTCTCCGTGGCCAGTTGCAATGCCTCCACATGGCGCGGCACCCGCTTCAGCAATCGTTCGAGACTCTGCAATCCGCGAAGCGGTCTCTTAAGCGCTATGTGCGTCGCCCCCAACCAGTAGTCCACGTCGTCGCGTCCTTGTGCCGCCGCCGGTGCCAACAGGTCTGAGCGCTCAAGCGAAATCAAAGCCTCACGGAACTGATTGGTGCGGTACAGCGAGATTCCAAGAAACAATTGCGAAGTCCAGAGATTGGCGTCCCTGCGCACGGCCTCGCGAAACGCTTCGATCGCCGGCCCGTAGCGATTTTGCAAATATCGCGCCAAGCCGAGTTTTTGCCAGTTCGCCGCTGAAGGATCCGCCTGCACCTGGACGGTGGCGCGCTGCTCGACGACAGTCAAATCGCCGGTGGGAACTTGAGCAAGCCCCCAACCGGCGATCACAAGAATTGCGGCAACCATTGCCGCTAATAATACAGCTTCAAGCCCATCTGGATCGAACGCTGCTGGTTCTGCGTACCCGTGCTGCGTCCAAAATTTGGTGTCCCGAAGGAACCGCCTGGGTTACTGAAGTTGACGATATTGAACAGGTTGAAGAACTCGGCGCGATACTGCACTCTCAATCGCTCGGTAATCTGGAAGTTCTTGAACATGCCGATATCAAAGTTCTTAAATCCAGGGCCGCGCAATACGTTGCGCCCCAGGTTACCGAACTGAAAGGCTGGCGCGGCGGCAAATGCCGCTGGATTGAAATACTGCCCACCTGGCCCATAAGTCTTCGTCCAGCCGCTTGGGAACGGATCTCCTACGAGGTTCGGGCGCTGGAAATTCCCGCGGGCACCCACATTCGCATTGTCAAAAGGCAGCGTGATGTTAAACGGACGACCTGTCTCCAGTGTCCATATGCCAGTGGTCTGCCACCCTCCAAACAGGAATCGTGCCGGGGATTTCATCTTTTCTCCAGGCATCATGTAGCTGTAT
>JBKJUN010000221.1:0-4749 GCA_046590555.1 Bryobacter sp.
GGCCTGGACCGCCGCCGCGTCCCGTGCAAAGGAGCATATATGGAGGCGAAGGAGCAAAAAAGCCATACCAGCAGGGAGATTTTCGCTTGACAGGGGAAGCCGCCTCATGGAAGGCTGTCCACCGCCCCTATTCGCCGGTTTTGCCGTCAAAGCAGTTTATCGAGCGTGATCGGAAGACTGGTGATTCGCTTGCCGGTGGCGTGATAGATGGCATTTGCAATGGCCGCCGCCACGCCTGTGATGCCAATCTCGCCCACGCCGTGGGCACCGACTGGAGTGTGTGGATCTGCGATATCTGTGTACACAATGTCGATGTGCGGAACATCTGCCTGCACTGGTAAATGATACTCGGACAACGAGGGGTTGATGATGCGACCGCTTCGCTCATCAAACATGGTTGCTTCGGTAAGTGCCATGCCGATACCCATGACAATGCCTCCGCAGAATTGGGAGACAGCGGTTTTGGGATTTAAGATCCGTCCGCAATCGAATGCGCCAACCCACCGGCTGACTCGCACTTCACCGCTCAAATGGTTTACATGCACTTCGCAGAATTGCGCTGCGTAGGAATGCATGGAATATTTCAGGGTTTCAATTGGTGCCCCAGTCTTGCTCTCAACCTCGATAAAGCTTTTTCCAGCGCACTTTAGAATCGCGACATAGGTAAGCCCTACGTGGGGCTGATCCTTGCGAAAGATTCCTTCTTTATTGACTTCGATATCGTCGAACTTCGCGCCCGCTAGCGCTGATTCAGGGTTATCTTGCGCGAGCAAGAGAAGCTCTTTGACCAACTGGTCTGCGGCTTCATGCACGGCGAGGGCAACACTTATGGTTTGAGATGAGCCGCCTGCCACACTGGCGGAGGGCAGCGTGCTATCGCCATACTCGAATCTCACTTTATCCATCGGCAGCGCCAACCGCTCAGCTGCGTGCTGCGTTTGCACGGTTTCCGTACCCATGCCCATTTCCTGGCAGGATGATTGCACGAGGGCCGTTCCATCGGCATTGATTCGAACTCGAGCTGCGGTGACCATGCGATAGACCGGGTAAGTTCCAGTCGCGACTCCCTGACCGATCCACCAATTGCCACGGCGCTGTGAGGCTACGGCTGCCGGGCGGTGATTCCAGTCGAACTTTTCTGCGCCTAAACGATATGCTTCAAGCAAGTGGCGGCTGGAAAATGGGTGATCACTTACAGGGTCTCGCTCTGGCTCGTTTCGCACGCGCAGTTCGATGGGATCGAGGCCCAGTTCATAGGACAAAGCATCAATCGCACTTTCTACCGCGAAGGTGCCGATGGACTCTCCGGGAGCGCGCATGAAGGTATTGGCAACACGATTCAGGTTAGAGACCTTCTGGGCTATTCTGTACGAATTCATGGTGTACATATGCCGCGGAGAAAAAGAGAATTGTTCCGGGAAATGATTGCCGGTGGATTGGGCGGTGACGCCCTCATGAATGAGGGCGGATAGTTTGCCGGATGGCTCAGACGCTATTGCCACGCGCTGCTGCGATGGAGTTCGCCCGCCTACGATGCGAAACACACCCGCTCGCGTCAACATCAGCCGAACCGGACGCCCAGTTACTTTTGCGGCTAGAACGCAGAGTTGGCTATGGGGCCACAGGCCGCCCTTTCCGCCGAAGCCGCCGCCGACAAAAGGAGAGAGAACGCGGACGTTTTCCCGCTTCAATCCAAATATGTCGGCAAGGCTGGCTGCGCTTCCCGAAGTGAATTGGCTTGTGTCGTATAGCGTTAACCGATCATCCCCTTTCCAAACGGCGATAGTGGCATGCAGCTCAATGGCGTTGTGGTTGTATGGTGGCGTGGTAAAGGTCAGATCCACCCGATGAGTGGCGGCTTGGAAGACGGCGTCGGCGTCACCTTTCTTCACCGCAGCGGACTCGCCCATAATCTCATTGGGCTCAGTTGCCTGCGGGATGGATTCTTCAAACGAATTAGCGCCGCGCTCACCCGAGTAGCTGACGGCAATGAGTGACGCGGCATACTCGGCCTGCTCGTGCGATTCAGCAACGACAACAGCAACCGGTTGACCGTTCCATGAAATCTGATCTGTGTTCAGAATAGGAACCAGTGTTGTTCCCGAACTGGGGTTATCGCCCACTGCAAACGGCTTCGGTACCTTCATTTTCGGCGAATTCAAGTGGGTAATCACCGAAATCACTCCTGGTGCCCGCTCGGCAGCGGATGTGTGGATCGCAGTGATGGTGCCCTTCGAGATGGTGCTAAACGTAAAGGCTGCATGAACAAGATCGCCCACGGGATAATCTGCGGAGAATTTCGCCTCGCCGGTTACCTTGATTCTTCCGTCCAATCGACTCACCGGTTGCCCCAGGATACGTGTGCCTTGCATCAGTTCGTCGCGGTCCCTATCGGGCATCACTTGCGCAACAATTTCGACCAGTTTCCTTACTATGCTCATTGTCCAGATCCTTCTCTGGCCGAGAGTTCGGCAAGAACTGCGGCGATCATCCGTTTGGAAATTTCTATCTTGAAGGCGTTGTCGCGACGGGGAATAGCATTTGCAAGCTCTGCTTCAGCTGCTCTTGCAAAACTATCCGGTGTTGGAGCAACGCCGCGCAGCAGGCCTTCGGCAGTTGTAGCCCGCCAGGGCTTATGCGCTAGCCCGCCGAGTGCGATCTGAACCTTACTGATCAATCCGTCCTCAACCTTGAGGGCAGCCGCTACCGACACAAGAGCAAAAGCATAACTGGCTCGATCACGCACTTTGCGATAGCCGGAGACGAGGCCTGAGGTTGAGGCGGGCAAGTCGATAGAGGTAATCAGTTCACCAGGGTGGAGATTCGTATCTTTCTCCGGGGTATCGCCTGGCAGGCGATGAACCTCGCTGAAGGGCAAGCTGCGCTCCCCCGACGGGCCCGTCACGTTGACTTTCGCGTCGAGAGCGGCGAGGGCCACACACATGTCGGATGGGTGGGTCGCAATACAATTCGACGAGGTTCCCAGAACCGCGTGCATGCGATTGAATCCATCAATGGCGTCGCAGCCACTTCCTGCGCTGCGCTTGTTACAGCGGCTGGCAGTGTCGTAAAAGTAATAGCAGCGAGTGCGCTGCATGATGTTACCGCCAGTAGTAGCCATGTTGCGAAGCTGGGCCGAGGCACCATGCAGAATCGCTTGCGATAACAGGGAATACCTTTCGCGCACCAACGGATGAGCAGCAAGGTGACTATTGCGAACCATCGCTCCAATCCTCAATCCACCATCCGGCAATTCAAGAACTTCAGAAAGTGGCGCTCTCGTGATATCGACAAGCGCATGGGTTTGCTCAATACCCTCACGCATGAGATCTACAAGGTTGGTGCCGCCGGCCAGGAATCGCGCCGCAGCGCCGTTCGACGAGTTTGCTGCAAGTAGATTTACGGCCGAGTTTGCGTCAGCCGCTCGAAGGTAGGTGAAATTGTTCATCGCAAGTCTTCTCCAAGGGCCTCTTCCATGTCGTAAAGCGGGCTGTACACCTGTCGGATGGCGTTTCTAATGCCGACGTAAGCTCCACATCGGCAGATATTTCCACTCATACGCTCTCGCACCTCCGATTCAGTCAGTCTGTCCTGAGGTGCACCGTCGGTTGTTACAGCGCTTGGAGCGCCTTTGTTAAACTCGGTTATCATACCGACCACAGAACAAATCTGGCCCGGCGTGCAATAGCCGCACTGAAGTCCGTCGAAATCGATAAAGGCCTGCTGTAGGGGGTGCAGCTCGCCTGAATTGGCCAAGCCTTCGATGGTTACTATTTCGTGACCCTCATACTGGATGGCAAGAGCAAGACAAGAGTTGATGCGCTCACCGTCCACCAAAACTGTACACGCGCCACAGGCCCCTTGATCGCAACCCTTTTTGGAGCCAGTCAGGTGTAAGTGATCACGCAATGCGTCCAGCAGTGAGACTCGAGGCTCGATGCTCAAGTGCCTGGTCTGACCGTTAACTTGCAAAGTGATGCTTTGGGTCTCAATCGATGTTTTCATGACTCTCCATCTTAGGTTTGAACGAAGCGGTTTAGGCTTCTTCGTCAAAGGCTCAGAACAGCCTCAAAGAGCGGATAGTTGAACTCGGTCACTTGTTGCCTTTTGCGTAAAATAAAGAAGTTTATTTCGTTTGGTAGCTTGATTCGAGGACAAATTTTAAGGAGGCGACTGCCTCTGTCAACCGAAAATGCCACTGCCGGTATGGCTTTTATGCTTCTTTGCCGCCATATAACTTGCTTCTGCACGAGGCGCGGCGGCGGTCCGGGCCGCGCGGATTCTGCGCGCCGTAAGTGTAGTCTTGACGGGCGTTCTGTTTCGCGCGATTTCCTGACCCTCGAGGCGAAAGAGCCAGCTATAAACGACTACTTCATTTCGCCCTAAATTCTTGGCTGCCTGGTTTAGCTTTCCGGGGGCCTGGTCGTGGTGGGCGATGAAGTTATCGAAGTTTCTCAGGGAGTAGAGACCGTGCTTCAGGGAGTTGGATGCGGCTTTGAGCTTGCCGGCGGGCGTACGTGGGCCGCTGGATTTGGTTGCGTTTCTGCGGGTGGCTTCGAGGGCGTCTTCGGTCAAGGTTTTCTTGCGTGGGGATTCCACGGTCGATGGGTCGTTGGCTATGTTCTGTTCTTCAGTCTGTTCATTGTTCATTGGATTTCTCCTGAGCAGAAGTTAGCAGGTGGGTTGGTGGGCTTAATGTTTGAGGCTGGCGAGTTTTGTTTGGGATGAGTGGGTTAGGGGCAAAAGATT
>JBKJUN010000227.1:0-2676 GCA_046590555.1 Bryobacter sp.
GGCCTGGACCGCCGCCGCGTCCCGTGCAAAGGAGCATATATGGAGGCGAAGGAGCAAAAAAGCCATACCAGCAGGGAGATTTTCGCTTGACAGGGGAAGCCGCCTCATGGAAGGCTGACAGCCTCCCGACAGCCTCCTTGTCAGCCTCCTCCAACAAGAATCGTCAGCCGCATCCGAGCTTGGCCCATCACCCGAGGACCTCTTCTATTGCGGGCAGCAATCGGCCTTGGTAAAGCACGAGATCCGAGGCTTGCCGTTCAGGTTTCGTGAGGCTTTGCAATTGTGCGATCTTGAGGGGTTAAGCACTCAAGAAGCCGCCCGACGGCTTTGCATTAAGGTGCCGGCACTAAAATCGCGGCTCTGTCGCGCCCGCCACGAATTAGAGAGGAGGATTGATTTAATCGCCGCCCCCCTTCCGATTCGCCGCGAGTCACCCTCGCGCGTCTTTGCCTACGGGCGTGCTTAATCTTGGGTGAAGAACCGTTCGGCCCTCACGATGAACCGGGTGGGGGTCGAAATAAGCCTTTTCAGATGAGTTGGATGAAGACAGCTATTGCAATGCCCTGAAAATGTCTTTGTTTCAGTTTGATTTCTGCACATTCAAATGCAATGGCCCCCGGCGTGCTTCTCTTCTTGTTTGGAACCTCGTCTTAGAGATGATTTGTTTCCAACAGAGGAGAACACTGACATGAACTTGAGCCTTAAAAGCCTTTTAGTTTTGACACTTACGACTGCGGTCGTCACGACCACTGCGCTGGCCCAGCAGGCATCAGCGCCTCAAGAGCACGGCAAAATGATGTCGGGCAAGATGGCTGGCATGGGCGACCAGCACACGAAAATGATGGCAATGCATGAAAAAATGATGGCCGACAAGAAGGCCATGGACGCAAAGATGGATCAGAAAGTCGCGACTATGAACGCTGCCCAGGGCGCGGCAAAGATCGATGCCATGGCCAGCGTTATTAATGAAATGGCCGCTCAGCACAAGCAGATGACAAACCATATGGACTCCATGCACAAGGGGATGATGGGTAATATGGACCACCACGACGCGAAGATGAAGGGTATGGACATGGGCAAGATGTCGAAGGGTAGCCAGAAATAATATCGTGCAACATGTTGCGACTGCTGAAAGCCACATGACCGCTTAGCGTCATAAAGTTCGCGTCAACCAAGAGCCTCAGCTTCGTTCAAGATCTGGAGTGAACTGAGGCTGGCCCATGAGGATTTACGAAAGGCAGGGAGCTAAATGATGAATCAAGGATGGATGGGTGGCGGATGGGCCGGCGGCGGAATGTTGCTTTGGACGGTGATCGGCGTACTTGTAGTTGTGCCGCTGCTTGTCTTGATTAACAAGGTGTCCGCGAAGTAATCGCGCGGTCACGAGCCGCACGCGTAAAAAATTGAAGATTAGAGTTTCCAGGAGAAATGATATGGAAAATACAACGATGGTAAAAGACGTCGTGTGCGGCATGGATATCGATGTCGATTCCGCCGCCGCCAAGAGTGACTACAAGGGGCAGACTTACTATTTCTGCAGCTTGGGCTGTAAGACCAAATTTGAAGCGGCCCCGGAATCAACTTTGCGAGATTCTGGAGAAAAAGGCAAAAGCGGCGGCTGTGGCAGCGGCTGCGGGTGTTCTTGAAATGCGGCGGGAGCGTCGATGAACAGGAAGAACCCCGAGAGTGAGGCAGCGCGAGATGAAGTGGCGAAGCGGGCGTACGCTCTCTATCTGAAGGAAGGGCGCCCATTGGGACACGAAGTGCAGAATTGGCTGGAAGCCGAGGCTCAGACTCGGCATTCCGGTTCCGACCAGCGAGAGGCCGAGGTGCCCAATGCTAGTTCCAGATCTGCCCCAACTGCTGCCGGTAAGGGGATAAACGCGTCGCGAGAATATGTTTGTCCGATGCACCCGCAGATTGTTCGCAGCGAACCAGGGAGTTGCCCCATCTGCGGAATGGCTCTGGAGCCCCGGACTACATCAGTCGATGAGGCCGAGAATCCCGAACTTAACGATATGCAGCGACGCTTCTGGGCTGGGGTAGCCCTGACGATCCCAGTGCTAATTTCGGCAATGGGAGATATGATTCCGGGCCAAACACTCTCGCGATTAGCCGAGCCCAGGACTTGGACGTGGCTTGAGCTTGTTCTGACGACGCCGGTGGTTCTCTGGGCTGGGTGGCCCTTTTTCGTTCGAGCGTGGGATTCCGTTATCCATCGCAGCCCGAATATGTTTACGCTGATCGGGCTTGGTGTGGGCGTTGCTTACATATACAGTCTCATCGCAGCCATATTTCCCGGTATCTTCCCGGTCGCGTTTCGCGATGAGGCCGGAGGAGTTGCGGTTTATTTTGAAGCCGCCGCCGTAATCGTCACGCTGGTGCTGCTTGGGCAGGTACTGGAACTGAAGGCTCGCAGTCAGACCGGTGCCGCTATCAAAGCTCTGCTCGGACTGGCACCGAAGACGGCCCGAATCATTCATGAAGACGGCGCTGAGGTGGATCTTCCGCTCGATCAGGTAAAGGCGGGGGACCGGCTACGCGTTCGGCCCGGGGAGAAGGTTCCCGTAGACGGCGTCGTTCTTGAGGGCGGAAGCAGCGTGGACGAGGCGATGGTGACGGGAGAGCCGATTCCGGTAGAGAAGACAACTGGTGACCGCGTGACCGGAGCCACAG
>JBKJUN010000381.1:0-14052 GCA_046590555.1 Bryobacter sp.
GCACTTTTGGCTGTTGCATAGGCAGCGGCACCAGGACCTCCGCCATTACGGCCAGCCACCGAGCCCACATTCACAATCCATCCACTCTTCTGCGCCACCATGTGCGGGATGACAGCCTGCGTGATGTAAAAAACGCTCGAGAGATTCAGCATGATCGTCTGTTCCCAGTGGCTTGATGGCATGTCTGGCATTTTGTGACGTCCAATCAGAGACCCGGCATTGTTAACCAGGACATCGATATGGAGCCCCTTGATTTGTTCGGTAAAGGCTTGCACCCCTTCGAGTGTCCCAAGGTCTGCCTGGATCAATGTTGCGGTCGAGCCCGATACCTGGCACTGAGCCGCGACAGATTCAGCGCCCTGAAGATCGCTCGAGTAGTGAATGAAGAGATTCGCTTTTTCCTTGGCAAAGCCAAGAGCAGTGGCTGCACCAATGCCTTTGCTGGCACCGGTGATAAGAACGTTTCGCATTGAAG
This sequence comes from Bryobacter sp., assembly GCA_046590555.1. Taxonomy (GTDB): domain Bacteria; phylum Acidobacteriota; class Terriglobia; order Bryobacterales; family Bryobacteraceae; genus Bryobacter. Next base: position 476 of record JBKJUN010000381.1, read on the forward strand.
ATAGTGTATGTCAGCGTTTACAATAAAGGGGATTCGGGGAAGAAGGAGCATCACAGTTAACGCCAACTCAAAGCAAATGGATCGACCGCTAAAGACGCTAGAACGAGTCTTATCTAAAGCCGGTCTTGGTTCAAGAACGGATGCGCGCAGTTGGATTCACGAGCGACGCGTAAAGGTAAATGGCAAGATCATCGAGAATCCAGAGCAGTGGGTCGATCTGATCAAGGATCGAGTCGAACTCGACGGACGCATCGTCAAGACCGTCAAGCGGCTCTACGTCCTGCTCTACAAACCAACCGGATACATCACCAGCAAAGGTGACCCTGAAGGCCGCCCCACTGTCTATGACCTGCTCAAAGACGTCCCGTCCTTCGTAGGCACCGTCGGGCGCCTCGATGAAGACACCAGTGGCCTGCTACTGCTCACCAACGACACGATGCTGGCCGAGCGGATGACCAATCCCAACTTCCACGTCGCAAAAACCTACCTCGTGAAGTGCGCAACAAGGCTCAGCGATGAAAGCGTCCAAAAGCTTCGTGACGGCGTGGAACTTAAAGACGGCATGACGCGCCCCGCCAAGGTAAAGCGTGTTCGCGATGCAGAATCCAAAACCTTTCTTGAACTCACCATTACCGAAGGCCGCAACCGTCAAATACGCCGTATGGTTGAAGCGCTCGACAGCAAAGTGCTTAAGCTGGTTCGCATCAAGTTGGGGCCACTCACGCTAGACGGCATGAAGTCGGGCGCCTGGCGAATCCTCACCGAAGGCGAACTCAAGGAACTCCAAGCCCTGACACGCCAGTGAGACACTGTAGAAATGGGTCGTTCTGTATTCTCCTGTTTCTTGTTTCCTGTTCTCACCTTGGCACTAGTCTCCGCGCAAGAGCACACGCCACAAAACGAAAAAAATCCGCTGGCCAGCGATACAACCGCAGCACTGACCGGCCGTAAACTCTACGGCCAGGCCTGCCAGGCTTGCCATGGCGGCAACGCAGCAGGCAGCGAACGCGGCCCTGCTCTATCCACCGGTGCCTTCAAGCACGGCAACAAAGACGGCGAACTCTTTCTCAACATCCGCAACGGCATCCCCGGCACCAAGATGCCAGCCTTCGGCAAACTCGAAATCACGCAGGTCTGGCAAATCGTCAGCTACCTGCGTAGCGTAAGTGAAGCAGGCGGCAAGATCAACGAAATCGTCGCAGGCAATCCGCAGAATGGAGAGACCCTCTTCTTTGGCAAAGCCGCTTGCGCAAGTTGCCACGAAGTCAGCGGCCGTGGCGGAATCCTGGGCCCAGATCTCTCCGATGCCGCAAACAAACCTGCCGAATCACTCCTCAAGAAATTGCAAGACCCCACCGACATCCAACAAAAGCGTCGTGGCCCACGAGTCGGAACCATCACAGTAATCACCCAAAGAGGCGAGACCATCGAAGGCATCCGCCGCAACGAAGACAGCTTCACCCTGATGCTGGCAGACCGCAGCGGCAAACTGCATACCTTCGACAAACAGTCGCTTCAGTCACGCAAAGATGCACCCGTTTCGATGATGCCCTCAGACTTCGCCAAGCGTTTCTCCCCAAGCGAACTCCAAGACATTGTCGCCTACCTCAAGACCCTCAACGAGCGCGATTTCTCCAAGACCATCAAGGCAACAATTCCCGCAGGCCCCCTCACCTACGACCGCATCAAAAACGCCGCAAACGAACCCCAGAACTGGCTCACCTACTGGGGCGATTACGCGGGCCACCACTTCACCAAACTCGACCAGATCACAACCACCAACGTAAAGAACCTGCAGACCAAATGGGCCGTCCAGATGCCAGGTGATTCCATCCTTGAAACTACTCCAATCGTCGTCGATGGAATCATGTACACAGCAGGAATGCCCGGCCAGGTCTTCGCCCTCGACGCCCGCACCGGCATGGAAATCTGGAAGTATCAACGCCCGCAAAAGAAGGTGAACGCCTTTGAGAGCAATCGCTACAATCGCGGCGTAGCAGTCCTTGGCAACCGCATCTTCTTTGGCACCCTTGACGCAGCCCTGATTGCACTCGATGCCCGCACCGGGCGGCCCCTCTGGGAAACACAAGTCGCCGACACCATGGAAGGCTACAGCATCACTGTGGCACCGCTGATCGTCAAGGACAAGTTGATTGTAGGCGTAGCCGGAGGGGAGCACGGCATCCGCGGATTTCTCGACGCCTATGACGTCGTAACCGGCAAGCGCGCCTGGCGCTTCAACACAGTTCCCGGCCCGGGCGAACTAGGTCATGACACCTGGAAGGGCGACAGTTGGAAGCTCGGCGGCGCACCCACCTGGCTCACCGGCAGCTACGACCCCGAACTCGACACTCTCTACTGGGCCACCGGCAATCCCGGCCCCGACATGGACGGTGAGATCCGCAAGGGCGACAATCTCTTCTCCTGCTCAGTTTTGGCCCTCGACCCAAACACCGGAAAACGCAAGTGGCATTACCAGTTCACCCCCAACGACAGTCACGACTGGGATGCCAACCAGGACCTCGTCCTCACAGAGCAAGTGATCGACGGAGTCAACCGCAAGCTCCTGGTCCAGACCAACCGCAACGGCATTTTCTACGTCCTCGATCGTACCAACGGTAAGCTGATCTTCGGCAAGCCCTACGTGCGTCAAACCTGGAATGCCGGCTTCGACGCAAATGGCCGTCCTAAGGTGATTCCAGACACAGACTCGTCTCTTGAAGGCCGCGTGGTCTTCCCAACCCTCGTCGGTGGCACCAACTGGCAGAGCCCGTCCTACGATGCATCTACAAGCCAGCTCTTCGTAGTTTATGCCGACGGCGCAGAGCGTTTCATCCGCGAGAAGTCGACCTATGAGCCAGGCAAAGCTTACTGGGGTGGCCGCTCTGTATCAACAGGCGAAGCTCCAGTAACGGGTATTAAGGCAATCGACACCAAGACTGGCGACGTAAAGTGGGATTACAAAATTTCGAAAGGCTCGCTCGCCGCAGGAGTTCTGGCAACCTCAACCGGAGTTCTCTTCTCCGCAACAAGCGAAGGCAACCTCATCGCCCTTGAAGCCAAAACAGGCATTCCGCTCTGGCGCATGCAAACCGGTGCCAGCACCGCCGCATCCCCAATCAGCTACTCGGTAAACGGCAAACAGTACATCGCAGTAGCTTCCGGCATGGTGCTCTACAGCCTCGCGCTCCCCGACTAAAACGTGATCCAGCGCAAGCCCGGGATCCGTTCGAACTCACGAACATTGCGGGTGATAAGAGTCGCATCGTGCGCAAGGGCAATCGCGGCGATCAGGTAATCATTCGGCCCGATCGGCGTACCCTCGCGCTGCAGCAATGCCTTTGTGCGCCCGTAATAATGGGCTGCTTTGAAATCGAATGGGACCGTCGGAACTTCATCTGTAAGCAAAGCGAGCGCCTGCAATGATCTCGAAACGTTCTGACTCTTCGACGCACCATACGACAACTCGGCAACCACAATAGACGGCAGCGCAATGCTCCCAATCGGCAACTCATCCAACCTTGCCATCACAACAGGCTCCCGCTTCATCGCCGCAATGCAAATGTTGGAATCAAGCAGGTAAGTCATCAAATGACCAATCGGGATCAGGTTGATTCTCGTCGCGAGGTGGCGCTACGAAATCTTGAGGTAATGGACCAAGAGCTTCAAGCTTCATCCAAAACTCAGGGCCAAAAGCCTTCTTCGGTCCAGTTTGGCTCAAGAATCGGTCCACCACAAATTTCGACAAGGATTTGCCCGCAGCCTCAGCATCCTGCCTGAGTTGTTCCGCCATCTCATCCGGTACATACAAATTAAGCTGCGCCACGTATACAAGTATACTTGCACACGTATATTCAGTCAACGACCAGATCGACGGTCACCGGGCAATGGTCACTCCCTGTGACATCATTCAGCATACCGGCCCCGCGCAATCGACCAACTTCTTTACTTTGAAGCACATGGAAGTCAATCCGCCAACCGATATTCCGAGCCCGCGCACCCAGCCGCACACTCCACCACGAATACTTCACTTCTTCCGGATGCTGGTTTCGCCACGTATCCGTCCAGCCGGATTTTAAAAACTGATCCATCCAGGCACGCTCTTCGGGCAAATATCCCGGGTTCTTCTCGTTGTCCTTGGGCCGTGCCAGATCGATCGGATAAGGCGCGATATTGTAATCCCCGCCTAGAACAACCGGCTTGCCCTGCTTGCTCAACTTCGCTAAATGCGCCGCCATCGCATCGCAATAGCGCAGCTTGTAATCCAGCCGCTTGCCCGCTTCCTGCGAGTTCGGAAAGTAGGCGCTCACGGCAAAAAACTGATCAAACTCCGCAGTCAGCACACGCCCCTCGCCGTCAAATTCCTCGTACCCAAAACCGGCAGTCACCTTCTTTGGGGCGGCCTTCGAAAGAATCGCCGTCCCGCTGTAGCCTTTCTTCACCGTAGCCGGAAACCACTGTTGATAGTAATGCCCCAGCGAAGTTACTTCCTCGGGAATCTGATGCTGGCAAGCCCGCACCTCTTGCAGCATCACCACATCGGCATCATGCGTCCGCATCCAGTCGGCCAGGCCAGACTTCGTGCACGCCCGAATTCCGTTGATGTTCCAAGTCGCAAGCCGTACTAACTTCTCGCCTTTTGACACGCCTCGGCCAGCCTTTCGAGCATCCGCTGCGTAGTCGGCAAATCGATGCATTCATCGGTAATCGATTGCCCAAACGTAAGAGGCTTACCCGGAACCAGATCCTGCCGGCCAGCCACGATATTTGACTCAATCATCACACCAAAGATCCCGGCTTGCCCAGCCTCAATCTGTTCAGCGATCGAGTCACTGACAATCGTCTGATTCGCCGCATGCTTCTGCGAATTCGCGTGCGAGCAATCCACCATCAAACGATCGGGCAGCTTCTGCGCCCGCAAAGTATCGAGCGCACTCGACACAGATTCATCATCAAAATTGGGCAATTTGCCACCGCGCAAGATCAGATGGCAATCAGGATTCCCATCCGTTTCAACAATCGCAAGATGCCCCGTCTTGGTGACGCTCAAAAAGTGATGCGCTTCCTTGGCCGCACGAATCGCGTCAATCGCGATGCGCACGTTACCATCGGTGCCGTTCTTGAATCCAACCGGGCAGGACAAGCCACTCGCCAACTGGCGATGGCTTTGGCTCTCGGTCGTACGCGCACCGATAGCACCCCATACAATCAGGTCGGCAATGTACTGCGGAGAAATCATATCCAGGTACTCGGTACCTGACATCAAGCCCATATTGCCAAGGTCGAGCAGAAGCTTACGAGCTTTGCGAATGCCCTCATTGATGTTGAAGCTCTCATCAAGCCCAGGGTCATTGATCAACCCCTTCCAGCCAACAGTCGTGCGCGGCTTCTCAAAATAAACGCGCATCAGCGTCAAAAGTTGTCCATCAAAAGGCTTGGCCATCTCCTGCAAACGACCGGCATATTCAAGAGCCGCACCGACATCATGAATCGAGCAGGGCCCGACAACCACCACTAGGCGCTGGTCGCGGCCATGGATGATCTCGTGCAGAGCAGCACGGGTTTCGATGATCTGGCGGGTCAGTTCTTCTGTGGGCTGAAGGTCTTTAAGAATCTCAACCGGCGGGGTAAGTTCGCGGATGCCGCGAATGCGGACGTCGTCTGTACGGAATGGCATGGGAGGTGTTTAACGAATCCTTTATTTTACAAGGCTTAGAGGGCCCAACGCTCGCTACAATAACGAAATGATTCTCCATCTCTCGGTGGTGCTATGCCTTGCGCAAACGCAACCTATCGAGAGAAAAGATGCGATCACTGTTACTGCAGAGACTGGCAAGAAGGAATCTCTCGACCTGGTGCCCCAGCGCGTCAACTCGATCCCACTCGAGCGTCTACGCGAAAGAGTCTCGGTGGGAATCAACGATGCTTTCCGGGAAGAAGTGGGCCTCGAAACCCAGCGCACTTCAACCTTTATGGGCGGAATCTACATCCGTGGCCTCACCGGCAATAAGGTTGTCATCTATCGCGACGGCGTGCGCTACTCCACATCAGCAGCCCGGGGCGGCGTCAGCACCTTCTTCAACTTGCTGGATTCAGGCGGCATCGAACAAGTCGAAGTCCTTCGTGGCCCCAACAGCGCACAATACGGCAGCGACTCCCTTGGCGGCGTCCTCAGCGTCATCTCGCGCAGCCCGGAAAAACTGAGCCCCCGCCTCGAATGGACACCCTTCTACTCAAGCGCCTCAAACACCTTTGGCAACGGCCTCACCCTTGCCCGCACCTTCACCCGAGGCGGCTTCATGCTGCGAGGCAGCTCACAACGCGTAAACACCCTCCGCACCGGCCAAGGCATCGATAGCCATTCCTCCATCACACGCTTCCTCAACTTGCCCTCCAGCGTCGCCTACAGCCGGCAGCCCGACAGCGCCTTCACCCAATACGGCGGCAGCTTCCACGGCCAACTCAAAGAATCAACATCCGCCGATTGGATCTTGCACTACGAACGCGACCAGCAGGACGGTGCCAAGCGCACCGACCAATTACTAGGAGGCGACGGAGCACGCCTCGCCGCAGTTGCCAACATCATGGGCGACTTCGCCTACCTCCGCAACAACCGCACCAACTTCGCTGGCTTCGACCTGGTCGGTGCCTCCGTCAGTTACGCAGCCCAGCGTGAAGAACGCATCAACCAGGCCAACCCCACCGCACGCATCCAGCGCCAATACGAACGCACACGCACCTGGGGCACCCAGGCTCAGGCAGCCAAACGCCTCTGGCAAAATGATCTCTACTTCGGCGGCGAAGCCTATTTTGACAGCCTCAAAAGCCCCGCGCAAAACACGCTCCCGCGCATCACCGATGGGGCAACTTATAAGCAATACGGCATCTACGCCCAGGACAGCGTCCTGCTCTGGCATCAGCGTCTGCGTATCAGCGGCGCAGTCCGCTGGGGTGGCGCCCAGTTTGAAACGCTTACCTCAAACGCGTGGACCGGCCGGATCGGTGCAGTCCTCCGGCCCAACACTTGGCTCTCCTTCCACAGCTACGTGAGCCGGGGCTTCCGCGTCCCCAGCATGACCGACCTCGGCGCTCGTGGCCTCCAGGGCAACGGCAGCTTTGAAGCCCTCCCGCCAGCAGGCCTAAGTCCCGAGCTCAGCGACAACGTCGATCTCGGCTTCCGGCTTAGAGGCCGCAAGCTCACCTGGGAACTCACCGGCTTCCGCTCCCGCATCAGCAACGTCATCGTCTCTCAAATTCTGCTTCTGCCCCAGGGCGCAATCGGCCAGGTAATCTCCGGCGAACGCGTCATCAACCAACGCGCCGATGGCGCAGTCTTTGTCGGCGTTTCCAACTCCCCCGTCAACGCTAAGCGCAACCAGGACGCAGCCATCTTCAACGGCATCGAGCAACGCCTCGAATGGTCGCCCCGCAGCGGCCTCACCATAGAGGAAGGCTTCACCTGGCTGCGCGCCGACGACCCTGCAAACGGTCGCGTACCCAACATCGAAGCTGCCTACCCGCCCGCCATGGGTTATCTTAGGCTACGCTGGAACCCCGCCGGCAAGCACTTCTGGGTGGAACCCTACTGGACCCTCAACGACCGTCAGAACCGCCTCAGCGAACTCGCCCTCAACGACCGCCGAATCGGTGCACCTCGTACCCGCGCTCAAATCGCCACCTTCTACAACAACAATCCAAGCCTCGCCGCCCGTTCCCCTCTCACCCTCTCCCAACTCAAGGACCGCCTCGGTGGCACCCCGCTCTTCCCCGCCCTGCCCGGATACGGCATCATCGGTCTGCGCGGCGGCTATAGCTTCACCGATCAGCTCAGCCTCTTCCTCGATGCCTCAAATCTCGCCGACAAAAGCTATCGCGGCATGAGTTGGGGCGTAGACGGCCCCGGTCGTGGAGTATCCTTACAACTTCGATGGCGATTCTAGAACAGCTCGAAACCTACTTCGAATTCAAAACACTCAACACCAACTGGCGCACTGAGATCCTGGCCGGGGCCACAACCTTTATCACGATGGCCTACATCCTCTTCGTGAACCCGTCGATCCTCGCCGAAACAGGCATGCCCTTCGGCGCAGTCACCGCAGCCACCTGCCTCAGCGCCGCCTTCGGCAGCATCTTAATGGGTGCCTACGCCCGCTACCCGATCGCCCTTGCCCCCGGCATGGGCCTCAATGCCTACTTCACTTACGTCGTCGTGAAAGGCATGGGCGTAAAGTGGGAAGTCGCATTAGGTGCCGTCTTCCTCTCTGGCGTCGCTTTCCTGCTACTCACCCTCACCGGCCTTAGACAAAAGATAGTCGAAGCCATGCCCGCAGAACTCTATTCCGCCGTAGCCGTAGGCATCGGTCTTTTCATCGCCTTCATTGGCCTCAAGAACGCTGGCATCATCGTCCCAGACCCCGCCACCACGGTCACACTCGGCAACCTCCGCGCCCCCAATACGCTGCTCGCCCTCGCCGGCCTGCTCGTCATGGCTACACTCATGGCCTGGGGCGTCCGTGCAGCTATGCTCATAGGCATCGTCGGCACCAGCGTCGCCGCCATGATTTTCGGCGTCGTCCAGTGGAAGTGGCAGCCCAGCTACCTTTCGCAACTCGGCGAGACCGCCTTCCATCTCGACCTCCCCGGAGTACTCAATCTCGGCCTCTTTGAAATCGTTTTTGTATTCTTGTTTGTCGATCTCTTCGACAACCTGGGCACCCTGGTTGCCGTCGGCAAGAAAGCCGGGCTCCTCAACAGCGACAACAAAATCCCGCGCGTCGGCCGCATCCTCACCGTCGATTCTCTCGCCACCATGTTCGGCTCGCTCACCGGCACCTCCACCGTCGTCAGCTATATCGAGAGCGCCTCAGGCGTCGCTGCCGGGGGCCGTAGCGGCGTCACAGCCGTTGTCACCGGCCTGCTCTTTCTCGTCGCCCTCTTCGCCGTACCACTGGTCGGCGTAATCCCCGCCGCCGCTACCGCGCCTGCACTCATCCTCGTCGGCAGCCTCATGATCTCCCACGCCGCCGAAATCCAGTGGGACAATGCCGAAGCCGCCATCCCGGCCTTCCTCACCATCGTCACGATTCCGCTCAGCTTCTCCATCGCCAACGGTCTCGCCTTCGGCTTCATCGCGTACACACTGCTCAAGGTGGCCAAAGGCAAAGGCGCCCAGGTTGGCTGGCTGGTCTATCTTTTAACAACGCTTTTTGTCGCTCGCTTCATCTACCTGGGTAAGGGATGATGAAGTAGATGCTGCAACTCGGTTGGCTCTGGAGCGATCCGCTCAAGGTAGGCGTCACAGCGCCCCCATTCAAACTGAAAGACCAGGACGGAAACCTGATCGACCTCGTCAAGCTGCGAGGCAAGAACGTCATTCTGGTTTTTTATCCAGCTGACGACACCCCCGGCTGAACCAAGCAAGTATGCGACCTCCGCGACAATTGGTCTCGCGTGAAGTCGAAGAATGCCGTAGTTTACGGCATCAATCCCGGCTCAGCCGAAAGCCATAAAAAATTCGTTGACAAGAACAAACTCGAATTCCCGCTGCTGGTAGACGAAGGGCAGGATGTAGCACGCCTCTACAGCGCAAATGGGCTCTTCGTCAAACGGACGGTCTACCTGATCGACCCCGAAGGCATCATCCGCTTCGGCACTAGAGGCATGCCCTCCCCACTTGAGATTCTCAAACACGCCAAATAACTGCTACTGGACGAAGCGCGGAAAAGTGCCGGTATTTCCGGTCGTTCTTTTCTTGAAGGTTTCGGCGTAAGCAGTACGCACCTCATCAAGGAATCGCCATCCAGCGGCTTGCAAGGCAACTTCGCCCCAGCCAACTTCGCAAACCGTGGCTTTGTTCGGTCTTGCAGTTCTGCTTGCCGATTCCCTAGCCGTAGGCATAGTTGTTCTTGCCAGGAGTCCACATTTTGTTGCGGCTGGTTTCGCTGAAGATTTTGTTGGTGATAAGGGCAAGATCCCACTTGTAGATCTTGCCTGTTGTTGAAATCAGGACTACGGCAACACTGAGAATTCGTATGTCAATGTAACTGGCATTGGTTGCGGTGCCGGCCTTAATGGCGTATCCGGCTGCACGCTTGGCAATGATGTTTGAGTTATTGTCAGCGCGAGTATCCATCATACTGGCGGGAATGAAATCTTCATGCTGGAAATTAGGTCTCCCGAAGCTTGCCAGCCGGTGTTGGAATATTCCCACTTGGGGCCGGGGTCGAAATCCATCTTCTTTTCCCAGACCGATTTCACTTGCCCTTCATAGCGCAAAGAGACGACCTGGATATTTTTTGTACTCGGGAAAGCTGGTGAAGTTGGGGATGCCTGGAGGGGTGAGTGAGAAGCTGATGAATCGTGTTGGCTTCTAGATTTCGGGGTAGGAGGGAAGGTAATCGCACGCTTTGCCAGTGGTCTTGAGCTTGCCTTGTTCTTCGAGCTTGTGGATGGCGGCTGCGCCAAATTGTTTGGTGACGTTGCCAAAGCGGAATTTGGTATCTATTGTGTTGGGAATCGACCAATCGCGATTGGCCATGCCGTAGGCGTTCTCAAATACGATCTTTCCTTCTTTGGCAATCAGGATAGATCTGCTGAATTTGTTCTGCTGGACTAGCGAAGTTACAATCGCGTCAGCTTTGGTTGTAATGTTTTGCACAAAAGTGACAGCGGCCAAGCTGAAGATCAGAAACGTCTTATGAATACCCATATGCTCCAAATCACTCCGAGGGCTGAAACTGCCCAATATGTCCTACGTGCCCAAGGCTCTGGAATGTTCCGCGAAAAACGCGTGGCAAAAAGGCTGACGGCGAGGGCAGCAACAAGGTTGCCCGCACCAAAGGCTAGAGCGCCGGGACCGGTGGGCCGGGCGAGGATGGCGAGGGCGGCTCCTTCAATGGCACCGATGGCGGCGGCGACGATCCATTTGCCGCCCGCCTTGGGAAAGAAAAGATGTTCGAGGGCGATGTAGGACAGAGAGATGGCAGTTGCGAGTTCAAAGAAGCCAGGGGTGGCATAGAACTTGTCTGGGAGCACGATGAGGAAGGCTGCGGTTGCACCGGCGATAAAGGGGAGCGGGAGAAAGAGAATCAGAAGGAGGGCGATGAGGATGGGCTGGTAGAGGAGTTGCGTGAAGCCCATGCGGGCGGCTCGCCACCAGACTTCGGCGCGGGCGAGTTCGTGGAAGTCGATCTGCTCTTGCTCGAAGGTGCGGTCGAAGACGGCCTGACGGGTGACTGCGCTACGGGTGAGCTTCATGATGTGTACGTGGTTGGGGACGGTGATGCGGGCTAGGGTGACCTGGGCCTCGAGTTTTTCCGAGGGGGTTTGCAGGAAGGTATAGGTGAGTTCGCAGAAGAGTTCGTTCTCGACCGGTTTGCAAATAGAGGCCTTAAGTTCGGAGCCCGTGAAGCGAAATGCAGCAGCGAGGCCAGCCTGAGGAAGGTGTTCTACTTCGTAGCGCGGCAGACGGACGTTGAGAGTGAGGATGGTTGCTTCGAGTTTTCCTTCGCTGGTGCTGACGCTGATGGAATGCGCTTGCGCCAGAGAGGCAAGGAAGATGAGGCTGAGTGCCATCCCACGTTTGGAAAAGTGACGGTAGACAATTCTGAGAGCGGCCATGAGAGGGATCGATAGAAACATGCCGCGAATGCCGCCAAGCATTTCTCCTGCGATGACTCCAGTGAGGATTAGAAAGGCTGGGAGTTCGATGCCTTTCTGCATAACGTACGGAGTGATGACGTAGTCCTGGAAGATACGGAAGACCAAGTAAAAGATGAGCATCCAGATCAAATGGATGTATCCGACAAAACCCGCGACGATGATGCTGAGAAGGCCGGCGCTGATCCAACCAAGCACTGGAATGACTTCCAAGACTGCGGCCAGGGTAGCTAGGAGGATGGCATAAGGGACTTGCGCGATTTGGTAAAAGAGTGCGTAGCCAACGAATACAGAGAGGCTTTGGAGGAAGAGAGCGCGGATGTAGTTGCTAAGTAGGTTGCGGAGATCGTCGAGAAGGCCGGTGAGCCATATCTGTTCTCCAGATCGGGTGGCGATTCCAACAAGTTTATGACGGAACGAAGGACCTTCAAGGAGGAAGAAGAGGGCAAAGATGGGGGCAAGCAAGAGGAAGCCTGCACTACCGAGGCTACCGAGAAAGCCACTGGCAACGGAACGAGCGAAGTCGAGCCCATAATGTGTGAGGTCATCCCGAAAGGGTTCCAATTGAGAAGGCAGTGGGAAGGCAATCGATCGAGTTGGATCCTCTCCAAGCGAAGGAAGCTGTTTGATGAGTTCTGAGGCTTGAGTGGTAACCATTTGCCCGAGTACAAAGCTTGTCAGGAGGGTGGCGATCAGCACCACAAGAAAAATTACAAAGATGGAGACGCGACGCGAAATGTGGCTTGGGGTGTGGCGGTATAACAGGCTGATGAGTGGCTCGACAGTGTAGGCGAAGAAGATAGCGAGGACCAGGAGAAAGAAGAGATCTCGGAGGCCATAGAGCAGCCAGAGGGCTGCGGCAAAGGCAAGGATGGTCGCGAGGACTTGTGCGGTCTTGCGGTCGAATATTGCCATGGGTCTTCTCATCTTATAGTTAGATCAGCATTATGCCGAATCGAACACGTCAATTGCTTGAGGAATTACGCGAACTGGAAGGCAGACTCCTGATGGGCGGCGGCGCGGAGAAAATCGCCAGGCAGCACAAACAGGGCAAGCTGACGGCGAGAGAGCGAGTTGGGTTGCTGCTCGATGCGGGGGCGCCGAGGTTTGAGACAGGGCTGCTGGTTGGATATGACCGCTATGAGGGGGCAGCGCCGGGGGCCGGTGTGGTTTGCATGGTGGGACGGATCGAGGGGCGTTATGCAGTCGTGGTGGCCAATGATGCCACGGTGAAGGCGGGTGCATGGTGGCCGGAGACGATTGCGAAGATCTTGAGGGCGCAAGAGATTGCGATGCGGGAGAAGATCCCGATTGTATACCTGGTGGATAGCGCGGGCGTGAATCTGCCACTGCAGGATTCGATATTTCCGGGGCAGTATGGGGCGGCCCGGATCTTTCACTACTGTTCGCAGATGCGGCGCAATTTGAAGATTCCGCAGTTTGCGGCAGTGATGGGGATGTGTATCGCGGGGGGGGCTTATCTGCCTGCTTTGAGCGATCTAATTGTGATGGTTGAAGGGACGAGCTTTATGGGCCTGGGCGGGCCGAATCTGGTTAAGGGTGCGACGGGAGAGACTTCTGGGGCGGAAGAGTTGGGAGGGGCCACGATGCATACGAGTATTAGTGGCGTGGCGCATTTAAAGGCCGCTGACGACCGCGAGTGCATCGAGATTTTGAGGGGACGGTTTCGAGAGTTGCCCATTGGGGTGGAATCGCGAGTGGTTGCTTCGCAGGGTGATCTCTATGATGTCTTGCCTGGGGATCACCGGCAACCTTACGACACTTCTGAGATCTTGAAGGGGATTCTGGATGAGGGCTCGATCGAGGAACACCAACCGGACTATGGGCCAGAGTTGATTTGTGCTCGCGCCCGGTTGGGGGGCAGGCCGATTGCTGTGATCGCGAATCGCCGTGGATTT
>JBKJUN010000303.1:0-5740 GCA_046590555.1 Bryobacter sp.
TCGCCGCCATAGAATACCGGTATTTCAATTTGTTGCGTAGCGGGAAGTTCTATGTGTCCAACTTGTTCCAAACAAAAGTTGATGTGCACGTTTACATCGGCGGACCGTAGCCGCAAAGGGTCAAACTCAACCAAAAGGCTCGAGTATGCGGGTGTGTACTCTTCAATGCCCTCCAGCGGTGAGAGATCGAGAAGCGCTACCAGGCGATGGACTCGCTGGACAAGATCCGGACGCAAGTCGGCCTGCCTGCTTGTACCAAACTCGACAAGAATCGCCGCCTCGCTGGCGATCAAAAACTGGGGTGATTCCATCTAGGCCTGCGGATCTCCAAAATGTATTTTCGACTGGGCTTTCGCGCTTAGAAACGGCGCTTCCGGCCAAGCTCTTGATGTACCCCATAGATTATGTTCTTCATAAGGATCTACTGATAAATCGAACTGCTCAATAGACTTACCGCTCCACGCCATCTTTCTGTTTTCGACCCGGACAGCACGCTGGAAGTCCCGATAGCCGTAATACATTGGGGCCCCTGGTCCCTCGACCGAACCGGGTACCGACAGACCTGCCGCCTGGCAAAGTCGTGAATAAACTTCGAAAAGATAGACTGGTTTTGTTTCAGTTCGAGTTGGAATACCTGGCCCAGCCATAATCAGCGGAACCTTGAGGGAGTGCTCGTACATGGACTGTTTCCCCATGAGTCCGTGAGCACCCATCGCAAGGCCGTTATCGGATGCGAACACAACAATGGTGTTCTCGAGTTGTGATTGATCCTCAAGGCATTTCACAATTCGTCCAATGTTTTCATCGAGCTCGGTGATCAAACCGTAGTAGTCTGCCAATTCCTTGTGACACTGTGCCCGGGTTCGGGGGGCAGGAACCACTATCTCGTCGCGGATCGCTAATTCACCGTTATCCGTTTGCGGAGAAGGGAGCCAAGGGCGGGGAAGCGGGAGTTCCCTGCTTTGGTATCGCTTGGAATCCTCTGGCCTTGATTCGCGTGGATCGTGTGGCGCTGTGAATGCGCAATAAGCAAAAAAAGGTTTCTGAGTATTAATCGTAGACTTTAGATAAGTCTCTAAAGAAGAAGTAAATAATGGAGTTGCGCGTCCATCTCGTTGGGAGGCTTGTGATGATCCAAAATTCTGCAACTTGGGTTGGATTTGTGGGCCCATGCCACCGAGGTGGACTAGTCCACCAGTTTGGAAAGCTCGACTTAGGGTTTCTGCACCGTTGTGCCATTTGCCGGTAAAGAAGGTGCGATAGCCAGCTTCGGCAAATCTTTCCGGAAGTAGCGGGCCATTGAGTCCATCTTTTGCTGTGGCGCGCCAGAGGCTCTTGCCACTCATCAACATTGCGCGGCTGGCAACGCAAACTGCGGGTTGGTGGCCGCCCTGGTTGTAGCAATTTCGAAAGGAGACTCCGCGCTTTACCAGCCGATCCAGATTTGGAGTATCGATGAAGCGGTTGCCCCAAGCGCCAATGGTGTCGGCTCGTTGGTCGTCACTGTACAGAATCAATATATTAGGCCGTTTTTGCTGCCCGTTGATGACGGCTGGCAAGGCTCCAATTAGAGCTCGACGAGTCAGGATGGATGGCTTGAGTGCTTCTGATAACATATATTATGTGGCCAATGCTTGAGATGTCTGGCGAATGAAGGTGCTTTCAAATATCTTGTCAGCATTGCCAGCTTCAAAGCCCTCTCTACGGTGCTGCATTCCAATCTCGGATTTGGAGAGCCCGCGATGCTCAGCAAGGACCTGACGTTCGGCAAACTCTACATAGCTTCCAGAAATCAAATGCCGGTCCCCACCAGCAAACTCTGCATCCACCATCTCTGCAACCGTAGAACTCTGGAGAAGCATTCCGTCAGGACTGATTTTGATTTTTCCTCCTGAATTGTTTAACTTAACACCCAGATTCTCAACGAACATATTAAATCCTTCAACCGTATCGAATGGGGTCGATAGATTGTGCACGCTCACCGTGAAGTGGTTCAAATAATAGCGGTTGTAAATCACCCAGGCCGCATATTCACTCTCTTCCAGCAGTCGGCTGTAATCTTCCCAAGTTGGAAGCCGCCACAACCCGGAATGCAAATACTCATCCACCGCTACGCCGTCCTCGAGATCGAGCAGATCCACTGGGTCGGACTTAACCTCGTCTGTGTAGGAATGGATGATCCGCTGTGCCTCGGCACTCAAATCCCCTACCCGCAATTCGGAAACAAAGATCCTTGGGTAAACCGGTTCGGGCGGCGCATACCAGAAGGCATCTAGCTTCTTGGCTTCAAAATGATAGGGTTCTCGCTTCTGATAACCATAGTGGCTAAAGATCTTCTCAAAGCTTTTCAACCCAAGTTGCGGTACACCCATGGTTCTGAAGGCAATGTGGTCGTTTTCGATTTCCAGGCGATTGGAGACCAAACCCTGGCTTTCCATAGCTCCCAGAATCTTCCCGACATCAGGAACTCGCTCGGAATATCGCCGCATCAATCCTTCAAGAACAACCTCAAGTACTTGGCTCACCCTTCCATTCTAGATTCCCTGCCCCAAAAGAAAAAGCCACCAGATCGGAATCTGGTGGCTTTCGCTAGAAATCAATAACAAACTATTCCATGTCTCCGCGCCGCTTTTTGCGGTTGCGTTTCCGGGCGAGCGCTTGTTTCACGCGCTTTCTTTCACCGGGCTTGAGGTAGAAGGAGTGCTTCTTGATTTCCTTGATGATGTCTTCCTGTTGCACTTTGCGCTTAAAGCGGCGCAATGCAGCTTCCAGGGTCTCACCGTCTTGCAGGAGAATTTCAGCCATCTCTATTCACCCCCTCTCTTGGCGTAATTGATCGTTTACGCAATTGCTTGCGCAAACAATCTTTAAGAATAGCATTTCAAAACACGAGGGGCAAATACAGAATTGTCCAATGCAAGGTGAGCATGAAAGCGGGGAAGGTGGAGTAGGCATGCTGGCGTATGCAAGTACGCATGGAGAATGCCGAGAATCTAAGCCGAGAGAAGATCCGGGAGTTTCTGGACTCCAGCCGCGAGATCGAGTTTGCCGGGGAAGGGCGAGGGGGAAAGCTAAGCCTGGGTCGAGCGGCTGCTGGTAGCGCAGGAGTTTGAGAGGGAGAAACAAAAGGTGACGGGGCTGAGCGCGTCGCAACTGACGAGACTGATCCGGAGCTATCTGGACAGCGGGAAGGTGGAGGGGAAGCCTTACCGGCGGCACAAGATTCCCGCGCGCTACACGGCGGCGGACATCCGGCTGCTGGCGGAACTGGACCGGGTACACGAACGGTTGAGCGGGCCGGCGACGTGCTGCATCCTGCGGCGGGAGTGTCGGTGGCGCATCTGTACAACTTACGCCACAGCGCCGGGTACCGCAAACACGCGGCGCTGTTCGAACCGACGCGGCCCGATCCGGACGACCAACCGGGGTTCCTGCGCGTGGACACGGTGCATCAAGGCGACTGGAATGGGGCCAAGGGTGTGACCACTCAACGCGGTGGACACCGTGACGCAGTGGCAAGCGGTGGGCTGTGTGTCGCACATCAGCGAGGCGCATCTGATGCCGATGCTGGAAGTCATTTTACTCGTCTCGAATTGCCCCCCTACCGCGGTGCCATCCGCAACGCTCCATCCAGCCGCACGACTTCGCCATTCAACATCCGGTTCTCGATCATATGCAGCGCGAGGCTCGCAAACTCCGAGGGCTCCCCCAACCGCGACGGAAACGGCACCGTGGCCGCCAATTGCTTCATCGCTTCATCCGGCAATCCCGCCAGCAGTGGCGTGCGAAACAAGCCCGGCGCGATCGACAACACCCGAATCCCAATCCGCGCAAATTCGCGCGCCAGCGGTAGCGTCATCGCCGCAACCGCGCCCTTAGACGCCGCATAAGCCGCCTGCCCGATCTGCCCGTCAAAGGCTGCTACAGAACTGGTGTTGATGATGACTCCGCGCTCCCCATCCGGACCCGGCTCATTCTTCGCCATCATCGCCGCCGCCAGCCGGTTCACGTTAAAAGTGCCCACCACGTTCACCCGCAACACACGCTCAAAGCGGTCCAGCCCAAGCGGCCCATCCTTGCCCAAAGCCCGCTCCGCCGTGGCAATCCCCGCGCAGTGAATCACGATATCCACCCGCTCCGCTTCATCGAGCGCCGCCAGCACATCCGCCTCATCGCAAACATCGGTACGACAGTATTGCGTCAGTGCTCCAAGCTCATGCGCGAGCGCTTCGCCCTTTGCCTCGTTCAGATCGGCAATCGTAACAGACGCATGCGCAGCCACCAGAGCACGAACACAGGCTTCACCGAGTCCGGAAGCGCCTCCGGTGACCAGAGCACTTCTTCCGGCGAGCGTCATCTAGTGGCCTTCCGCCTCAAGCAGCCGTTCCGCTTCCATCGCCGCCATACAACCCGCTCCCGCAGCGGTGATCGCCTGCCGGTATTGACGGTCCTGCACATCGCCGGCATGGAATACGGCCGGGATGTTCGTTCGGGCTCCACCGTGGCTGAGAATATAACCCTCTTCGTCGAGATCGAGTTGCCCCACAAAAGGCTTGGTATTGGGGATATGGCCAATGGCGACAAAGAAGCCGTCCACGGCCTCCGTCGTCACTTCACCCGTCTTCACATTGCGCAGCTTCGCCGAGCCGACCACTCCCGAGGCATCAGCCACTACTTCGTCGATGACCGTATTTAAGACAATCTTGATCTTCGGGTTTGCCGCCACACGGTCGATCATGATCTTCGATGCGCGAAACTCCTCGCGGCGATGCACCAGAGTCACATCCGAGAAGCGCGTCAGAAAGTTCGCCTCTTCCATCGCACTATCCCCGCCACCCACCACCATGATCTTCTTGCCGCGATAGAAGAATCCGTCGCAAGTCGCACACGAACTCACACCCTTGCCAATCAGACCCTGCTCGCCCGTTACGCCCAGCCAGCGCGCACTCGCCCCGGTCGCCACGATCAGCGTCGAAGCTTCGATCCATTCGCCGTCTACATTGAGGCGGAAAGGCCGTTGCAACAGCTCTGCCGCATCCACCGTGCCAAAGCGGTATTCGGCGCCAAAGCGTTCCGCCTGCAGCTTCATGTTCTCGACCAGTTGCGGCCCCATGATGCCTTCGGGAAAGCCTGGAAAATTCTCCACCTCTGAGGTGATCGAGAGCTGGCCGCCGGGCTCTTTGCCCATCAGCACAAGAGGCTTCAAGCCGGCGCGCGCCGCGTAAATCGCTGCGGTATTGCCCGCGCAGCCCGAGCCTAGGATAACTACGTTATGCATAAAGAAAGAGGAAGGGCCGCCCGGGTTCTTCCGATGCGGCCCTGTTTTCAGTTTACAACTTTGCCGCCCCTAGAGCTTGTTTCGCCGCGCACGAATCGCCATCAGCGCCAGACCACCGCCTAACAGCAGATAGGTGGATGGTTCCGGGATCGCCCCGTCGAGCAAGTCGTTGCCGCAGGCCGAACCGGTGAAGTATGGGGTGATGGTGCCGTTCGAAATTCCCATCAGAAAATTGCGCCAATCCGATCCCTCGCCTGCGGCGCCCATCATGTTGAAAGTCACCGTGTATTCCGCTACCGCGCATCCGCTTTCCGTACACAATCCGTTGAAGAAGATTTGTGTCGATCCGGATTGGAGCGCTTGCGGGTTCAGGACATCGCTCGTCAAGCGCACGGAACGGCCGGATCCAAAATTCGCCGGGTCCGTTCCGCTCCTCATGAACTGATTCGAAGTCATGACGTT
>JBKJUN010000322.1:0-4958 GCA_046590555.1 Bryobacter sp.
AGGTATGCCAGGAATGGGGCGACGAGGCAAAATCTCAGCCAGGGTGCGAGCCCGATCTGAACGACAGCTATCGCTGGCCGGTACCACAATTGCTGTCGTTCAGATCGGGCTCGCACCCTGGCTGAGATTTTGCCTCGTCGCCCCATTCCTGGCATACCTGACCTTTAAAGTGTCTTCACTGCGCTACCCGGAATTCAAAGTCCTTGGAGATGCAGTGATCGGCGGAAGGATTCGCGGTTGGCTCCGTCATCAGATCCTTCTGCGCACAATGGAAGACGAGCTAACCAGCACCTCAAGTCTGCCTTCCACCCTCAAACTTCTCGAAGGTTATGCAAGGGAGCTTTCGCTTATGGAGCTTCACGTCAATCTGCTCGGGCAACAGTTGGAACAGCAAAAGATAATGCAAGATCAAGACCCCAGCTACGCAGTCCGCATCGATCTCCCGCAAAAGTGCTGGGTAAACTTCCGCGTCCCTGCCTCACTCCGGCGCACTGAAAATCCGGCTGCCGATTTTGCGGCTGTCCTGATTCGAGTCTTTAACTCACAGCGACTGGCTCGGCTCCGGCAGGAAGCCGATGCCCCGGCTCCTCAGCCCGCGGTAACTCTTGCGTGGGATCGATCCGCGTAAAAAGATAGGCACTGACGAAGAGCATCACTGAAAAGCACCGCAGCGGTAAATCGTAGCTTTGGTAATAATCCACCATGTAGCCAAATGCCACGCTCGATCCAAACGAACCCAACTGTCCCGCCATATTCATCGAACCCGACAATGCACCCGCATACCGCTTGCCAACATCAAGGCAAACCGCCCAAGAAACCGGCAACATGCAATCCATCGCTCCATACCCAAGCGCCAGCAGGATAATCGACCAAACCGGATCAGCTGTATAGGAAGTCCACATCATGCACACTCCGCTGAGAGCGAGCCCGCTAGCTCCAACCGTTCGCCGGCCAATCTTCAAGCCATATCGCTTGCTCAGGTAATCACTCAGAAATCCGCCAAATATATTGCCGCAGAAACCCGCCAAAAACGGCAGCGCCGACAGAGACTTCATCTGGTCCTGGCTCATCCCGCGTCCTTTCACAAGGAAGGTATGCAGCCATGACAAATAGAAATAACTTCCCCAGCAATACGTGTGGTACATCAATAAAATCGTCCAATAATTCTTGTTGCGCAGGGCAATCGCCCAGGGCAACTTGTGGTGCCCGGTATCAGCCGGGTCTGAATCCCCAGCCATTTCTGCAATCTCTTCTTGCGTAGTCCCAGCCTTCTCAGCAGGCGTATCGCGGAACCAGAAATACCAGACCGCAACCCAAACCACTCCCAGGCAACCGAAGATGTAAAACGACATCCGCCAGCCGTAGGCAACCTGTATCGGGATCACGAGAAAAGGACTAATCGCGCCGCCCAGCCGGCTCGCACCCCACACCACGCTCGATGCTCTCGCCCGCTGCGCCTTCGGAAACCATCTCGAAATAGTCGAAGAGGCATTTGGGTACGCCCCAGCCTCGCCAATGCCAAACAGAAAGCGGGTCGCCAGCAACATAGCAAAGTTCGACACCGCTCCGGTCGCGGCCGTAAAAAAGCTCCACCAAAGAACAATGCGGCTCAACGTACTGCGCGACCCGTAACGGTCGCCCATCGCCCCCGTGGGGATCTCAAACAAGGCATAAGAGATCGTAAACGCTCCTACCACCCAACCCCACATCGTTGGCGTCAGCCCCAATTCCTGTTGCATCAACGGCCCGGCAACAGAAATGCAAACCCGGTCGATATAAGTGATCATCGAAAGAAAAAATAGTAGGACTAACACCCAGTGCCGGTTCTTCATAAGCAAGGGACGATTCTTTCATAAAGTGTTGTAGTTTGGGTGAGATGTCAAAGATTTCAAGGCGCACTAATACAGCCAATATCCGGCGCTTGCTGCAAACCGTGCGTCTCGACTATGCGCAGTGCGGCCCCAATGTCTCAGGCGTCTGGACAGAGGGAGAGTGCTGGCAATCCAATCCAGACAATTCGCCAGCACCATTAGATGCCCGGCACCCAATGGGTCTCGGATTTTACGCCCCGCGCAAGCCCGAAGACCCCAAATGGGATGTATGGCTTAAAAACAATCGCCAACGCTTTCGATATCGTGTTTGTAAGTCTGCGGAGCGTCTTCAAAAGGAGCGCCCGGGAACCCTAATCGCCTCCAAATATCTGTACACCACTTTCGTCCCGGTAAAGCCTGAAATCCGAGGGCGGTCATAAAGTGAATCCCAGACTTGCCGCCATTGCCAGCGCCATTCTCTTCTCAACCGGTGGGGCGGCCATCAAATCGACCTCGCTCACGAGTTGGCAAATCTCAGGCTTGCGCAGCCTTGTCGCCGCTCTAGCCGTCTTGATTCTCCTGCCCGAAACACGAAAGCACTGGACCTGGCGCAGCGGCGTTGTCGCCATCGCTTACGCGCTTTGCCTGACATCCTTCGTGCTGGCCACCAAAAATACTACGGCAGCCAATGCCATCTTCCTGCAGGCAACCGCCCCGGTCTATCTGGTTTTGTTAGGACCCTGGCTTCTGGGAGAGAAAGTACGGGCCAGTGACTGGACGACGCTTGCCATCGTAGGCGTCGGGATGGTTCTTGTATTTTGGGATCCCGGTGAGGCTCAGGCACTGGCACCGAACCCCTTGCTTGGGAACTGGCTTGGTGCTCTGAGCGGCCTCACTTGGGCGCTGACAGTCTGTGGCTTGCGCTGGTTGAGTAGAGGTCAAGCCGGAAGCTCCATGACCCCAGTACTAATGGGCAACTGCATTGGGATCTTGATTTGCCTTCCTCAGATGTTCCCGCTCACAGAGATCCGGCCCAACGACATTTGGTCGCTGGCCTACCTTGGTGTTTTTCAGGTCGGCCTCGCTTACTGGTGCCTGACGAAAGCAATGGCGAATCTGGGTGCCCTTGAGGCGTCGCTACTGATCATGGTGGAGCCAGCTCTGAATCCAGTCTGGACTTGGTGGCTTCACGGAGAACGCCCCACCACGACGGCGATTGCCGGAGGAGCACTGATTATTGGTTCTGCACTCTTGAAAAGCTGGCGAGATCGCAGAAATGTGCTAAATTAAAGGTTTAGCCCAACTTCGTGGGCCTGTAGCTCAGTTGGTTAGAGCGCTACCTTGACACGGTAGAGGTCTGCAGTTCGAGTCTGCACAGGCCCACCATTTATTTCTTGCAATTTTCTTCAAGTCTTTTCCTGCAATCCTCTTCAAGTTATCTGCCTGAGTAGTTCAGTTCGTAGTATTTCCGGTATTCGCCGCTTCGCACTCGCTGCAACCATTCGGGATTCGTGGCGTACCAGCGAATTGTTTCAGCCAAACCCTCCTCGAAGGGGACTTCCGGCTTCCAATTTGTTGCGTGCATCAATTTCTCACAATTTAAAGCATATCGGCGATCATGCCCCGGCCGGTCGGCCACTGTCTGCATCAGGCTCTCAGGTTTCCCCGTAATGCTCAGGATTCTGCGGATGACCTCGACATTAGGCAATGCCAGACTTCCGCCGACGTTATAGACCTCGCCTGGTTCACCCTTCGAGAGTACTGCCAGGATTGCCCGGCAATGATCGTCAACAAATAGCCAATCGCGGATTTGCATTCCGTCGCCGTAAACGGGCAGCGGTCGATCTTCGAATGCATTTGAAATCATGAGTGGAATGAGCTTTTCGGGGAATTGATATGGCCCGTAATTGTTGCTCGCTCTCGTTACGCAAACCGGCATCTTGTAAGTTGTGTAGTAGCTTAAAGCCAGTAGATCAGACCCTGCCTTTGATGCAGAGTAAGGGCTTGAGGCGCGCAATGGGTAATGTTCATCTGCCTCCAATGGCTCCTCAATGCTACCGTACACCTCATCCGTAGATACATGCAGGAATCGACTGATGCCATTGCGCCGGGCCGCTTCAAGAAGTGAGAAGGTCCCGTTGAAGTTGGTCTTGATGACCGGCTCGGGCGAAAGAATACTGCGATCTACATGGCTCTCAGCTGCAAAGTGAACCACAGAATCTGGTTTCACTTCCGCAAACAATCCATCCACAAAAGGAGCATCGGCAATGTCGCCAAGTACAAACCGGTAATTGAGATTGCCCTTCATTGCCTCTAGATTTTCGAGGTTTCCAGCATAAGTCAGCTTGTCCAGGTTTGTGATTTGCCAGTCAGGATGCTGACGCGCGACCAGCCGGACAAATGCAGAGCCGATAAATCCGGCACCGCCGGTGATAAGAATTTTCATACTTTCAATTTTGTTCTTTCTCAAGAATGGCAAATCATTCAGATCGCCTTTGCTCAGGTGGGTCTAGACCGCTCTGGCC
Source organism: Bryobacter sp. (assembly GCA_046590555.1). Lineage (GTDB taxonomy): Bacteria > Acidobacteriota > Terriglobia > Bryobacterales > Bryobacteraceae > Bryobacter. Next base: position 4,337 of record JBKJUN010000322.1, read on the forward strand.
ACGAGGTGTAAAGGCTCGCTGAGCCATCCATAGCCGAAGGCCCTAGGTAAGCTTGCCGCGGGCTGCGATCGGCCAACTTGTTTCCACTGTGCCATTGCGGTAGCCGATGGCCTGCTCCTGAAGGTTCATGGCGACGCAGACGTGGTTCATCAGGATCTGGAGCTTGTCGCCAATGTGGAAGGTGCGCTCACACTCGGTGATGTCAATGAAGCCGTGCTCCTCGTTCATCTTGTGGAAGAGCGCACCGGGGGCATTCAAGACTTTGCCGAAGCTCACGCCAGCGTCGTTGAGCAGTCGGTCTGAAGAAAAGGTCTTCGATCCGCCATCGATCAGGATCTGGCCTTTGTGGGCCGTCGAGATCACAGTGGCAATGATGGTGGCGGCGCACTGGTCAATGGCGCAGGCCCTGCCGACGACGGTGTTGCGGTCATTAAAGATGTAGGTGCCGGGTCGGATTTCGTTCATCGCTTCAATGCGATGGGATTGGAACATGGTTGGCGTTGAACCACCGGAAACAATACGAGGGGCGAGGCCAGTTTTTTTCAAGGTGTCGACTGTCTGATTCAGCAGTACGTTCAGCGCTTCGATCATGCCGTGGCCTTCTTCGCCGAGGTCCTTGATA
>JBKJUN010001019.1:0-11177 GCA_046590555.1 Bryobacter sp.
CGATCATCGACAACCGTGAGCTAAAAAACTCAATTCCAGCGGGGTTGATCGCGATGGTGGAAACCTTGCCCCCGGAATCTCATTTCTACATCGTCTCGAATGCACCCACTCTGCCAGAGGGCGGAATCGGTGGCCTGCAGAGTCTTCCTCTGGCACTGAAGTCGGCCAAGGGCTACCTGGACGCCCGCACGGGTGCGTCGTTCCGGGCCGAAGCCGAAGGCGTCAGCGCCGAGGACGCCAAGAAGTTGCTCGACGGCTTGCGAGGGATCTCCAGCCTGCTTCGTCTGACATTGAAGGGCGAACAAAAGGATTTGGCTCGCATGCTGGATGCTGTGCAGTTTTATCAGGAAGGCGCAACCGTCAAGATGCAAGCGGAGTTGTCGCTCGATAGCCTGATGAATGCATTCAAGTCGCTGGACTTAATGGGCTCTGGCCGCGCATAATTTCGACATGCACCTGCTGCTGTCGTTTTTCCTGTTTGCCGCTGATACCCTCGGTCCAGACACGGTCTGGGATTGGCGAACTCCCTCCAATCCGCGGATCAGCCCCGATGGCACGCGCGTTGTCTACCAACTGGAATGGGCCGACAAGATGGCTGATGCCTTCCATTCCAACCTCTGGACGGTGGGTATCGACGGCAAGAACAACCGGCCTCTCACCAAAGGTAAGCATCGCGACTCAAGTGTTGCCTGGTCGCCTGACGGCAAGCGGCTGGCGTACCTCTCTACGCGTTCTGGCCGCCCCCAGATTGTGGTGCGCTGGATGGATTCAGGTGAAGAATCACAAATCACGAACCTGGAAAATGCGATGTCCGATCTTGCCTGGTCGCCTGATTCGCGGTGGATTGCCTTTTTCTCCCGAGTCAAGGTAAGCCCCAAGTGGTCGATCAAATCGACACCGCCGCCAACTGGCGCCAAGTGGACCGAAGGCCCCAGCGTAGTTAGCAAGCTCACCTGGCGTGCCGATGGAATTGGCGGCCAGGGACTCTTGCCCGAGAGCCTGCCTCATCTATTTGTAATCCCGGCAGAAGGTGGCGCTCCCCGTCAGGTAACGACTGGCGACTATGCCCACCTCGGGCCAGCCGCATGGACTCCAGACGGCCAGACGATCGTCTTGTCTGCCGCCCGTGGCGAGGACGCAGACGCCGTTCTCTACCCCAACGACCTTTATGCAATCGACATTCAGACTGGCCAGGCACGCATCATCCTTGAGCGCAAAGGCGCTGAATCAGAACCGGCGATTTCTCCAGATGGAAAGTGGCTCGCCTTCCTCGGCTTTGAAGATCGCGGCCGCTCCAATCATTCTGCCCGCCTTTGGGTGGTTGGTCTCGATGGCAAGGGTCTGAAGCTACTTGCTGGCTCGATGGATCGCAACTATCATTCGCCGATCTGGAAGCCGGATAGCTCCGGCCTTTACACAGTGCTTGAGAATAGCGGCCAATCGCATCTTTACTTCGCTTCACTCTCCGGGAGCATTGAGCCACTCACCAGCGGTAAGCTCCGCTTCACTACAGCCTACGCAGCGACCGAAAAGTTTTCCATGTCGGCCAATGGAACTATTGCCATAGGCTCATCGGGTACAGACAGCCCGAAGGACATCTTCGCGATTCGTCCAGGCAGCAGTCCCTTGCGCTTGACTCAGGTAAACGAAGGCCTCCTTGCAGCTCGCAAGATTGGACGCACCGAAGAACTCAACTGGAAGAGCTTCGATGGCAAGTCAATGCAGGGCTGGGTAATCCTCCCTCCAGACTTCGATGCTTCAAAGAAGTACCCAATGATTCTCGATATCCATGGCGGACCGCACACAATGTACGGCGTGGAATTTCAACACCAGATGCAGATGTTTTCCTCGCGTGGCTTCGTCGTACTTTATACGAATCCGCGTGGCTCTACAGGCTACGGGGAGGATTTCGGCGACATCATCCACGGTAAGTATCCGGGTGACGACTATCAGGATTTGATGACCGGCGTCGATGCTTTACTAGCCAAAGGCTACCTCGACTCCAAGCGCCTCTACGTCACCGGCGGCTCCGGTGGCGGTCTGCTTACGGCCTGGATCGTAACGAAGACAGACCGCTTCAAAGCCGCCGTCAGCCAATACCCGGTAACCAACTGGTTTACGCAAGCAGGCAGTGCCGATATCGGTCTGTTGATGACTCGATGGATGAAGTCGATGCCTTGGGAGAACCCGCAACAATACATCGCCAGAAGCCCTGTTTTCTTTGCCGACAAGGTGAAAACACCAACGATGGTTCTGACTGGTGAGGAAGATTGGCGCACACCCATTGCCCAGAGTGAAGAGTTCTATTTTGCGCTCAAATCACGAGGCGTCGATACAGTGATGGTGCGCTTCCCCAAAGAGCCTCACGGCATTCGAGGTGCCTACCCTTCACACCGGGTCCTGAAGGTGGAGCACATCCTCCAATGGTTTGAGCGGCACTAGGTCGAAGCCTTCGAGACGGAAGGCCGGTGCCCATTGGCGCTCGCGCTCGATGCGGTGCAGCCCCGTCTCGACACTAGCCAATTCTGAAAGCCACCACTCACTCTCGCCGCCGCTCGAATAAAGCTGATGGCATTGTTCCAGGTGTCTTCTCATTCCACCTCGCAGCCGTTGTTCGTAAAGGGCTTGCATGGCTGCCCAGTCCTGCCCCCGCTCGTGAGCTTTTAATATGGCGGTAGCCAGAATGGCTTCCCTCAACGCATGACCAGTGCCTTCCCCGCACAGGGGGTCAAAAGACATTGCGGCTCCACCACACGCCAACCAATCCGGGCCTACCAATGTATCGGAGATGCGCGGGCAAGCGGCAAAACTCGATCGCTCGATAGATAGCGATTCCACAATTTCTGCCACTACCGCGCTTTGCGCCAGCAGAGCTTCGCTGCGGTCGCCAACCGCCAGCATCCAGGCCTGATCGTCACTCACCGAAACGGCAAACAACCATCCACCAGGCACTGACTCAACCCAGCATGCATGCCGCGCCGCACTGGCCCGCAATCGGATTGCGACAGCCTCTGCGCGGCGGTTTCCAAATACTGCCTCGCCATCGCCGAGAGGCAGTGGCTTCACTGCATGGATGGCGTATCCGGCTGAGCCGTTCCCCAACTGCTGCGAACCAAGACGATCCAGAAGCGTTTGCTCTGAGACAGCCAGTGCCTGATGCGGGATCGTTAGCGTCTGCGACCCGGTGCCCCAGCGCACAATCCGCTTGTCGATTGCATATAAACCGTCCAGCAATGTGGCGCTCGCAAAAACATCGCGCATCAGGTTTTGCGAGGCCCCATTCAAGAGCACCACCGGCAACTTCGGACGCTCTACCAGATCATGAAAAACCTGCCATCCCCCACGAGATAGCAAGCTCCTGCATGCAGCTACAGCCAATCCGTCTCCTCGCAAAAGCACTTCAGGCATGAAGTGAAGATAGCACTGCGATCGGTTCTTCAGGGTGGTCTGTTTGAATGCCTGTCGCTCCGCGTTTTACCGTATAGATCCAGACATCTTTGTTGTCGTTTGGCCCGAGCCTGTCCACATAAATGTCGACCTTCGCCTGCCTGGCAACGGCGATGATCTCGTCGGTGAAATCACGATGGTTGAACTCAATGACTCTGGGCTTTAATACAGTCAGACCGGCGACATCGACGATAACGTTCACCCTGCCGTCACGCTGCATGTGGCCGGCGCCCTGATCAATGCCAACAGTCTACAGATAAAAATCGAGGTCGTGGCGGCAATGAGCCCAACTTCGGCTATGCTGGAAAAGAAGCGTGCGTTGGCTGTATGGCGGGTCCTCAATATTTGATCCAACAGTCAAAGTCATCGGGATTTTAACTCGTTTTCAACGCCGGTGAGCAAGATCGGCCATCCTCGGGTGGCGTCGGATAAGCCTAATGGCGTGCGGTGGGTCCCACCCTAGCTTAAGCAAGGGTCAATGACGGGGATTCGTACGTCAATGTACGCTTCACTACTCTTTCCAGCTACAGAATGAACCTTCTCTTTATTGGCGACATTTACGCCTCCACTGGCCGTAACATGGTCGCTTCCCATCTGGCCGAACTCCAGGCCACCTACGGAGTCCAGATAACTATCGCCAACGCCGAAAACTCGGCTGGCGGCTTCGGTGTCACCCCTCAGATCGCCGACGAACTGATCTCGATGGGCGTTGATGCCATCACAACTGGCAACCACGTCTGGGATAAGCGCGAATTCTACGAATACCTTGATCGCAGCCCCCGCGTCACCCGTCCAGCCAATTACCCTCACGATCTCCCCGGGAAGGGCCTGATCTACGTTGAAGCCCGCAACGGCGTAAAGGTCGCCATTCTCAACATCCAGGGACGAGTTATGATGACTCCTCTGGACTGCCCCTTCCGCGAAGCCGACAACCTGATCTCCCAGATTCCGGCCAATATCAAAGTGCGCTTTCTCGATTTTCACGCTGAACTCACCAGCGAAAAAGTCGCCATGGGCTGGCACCTCGATGGCCGCGTCTCGGCCGTTATCGGTACTCACACACATGTCCCTACCGCCGACACGCGCATCCTCCCGGGCGGCACTGCCTATCAGACCGATTGCGGAATGACTGGCCCCTATGAAGGCGTTATCGGCGCCGACAAAGACCTCGTCCTCAAGAAATTCCTTACTTCGCTTCCTGTTCGCCTCGAAGCCGCCAAGCGAGGCGGCGAACTTCACGGCGTGCTCGTAAACATTGACGAAAACTCAGGCCGAGCCCTCCATATCGAACGCGTAGTACGACCTGCCCGACAATAGGGTAAGGGTTTTAACCTAAACACCCTCAAGTTCTTACCCCTCCCCGACGATACCCATGTGAACCAATAATTTTGCGTCTCACATGAAGCGATTCCTTACATCGGCGTTATGGACCTGGGTGATTATCCTTTTGGCCCTACTGAGTCTGCTGGCCGGAAACCAGCAGATACACACCGTACAAGATCATCAAGAACGTCTCGAGCAGTGCACGACATTGGCGAGAGCATTTAACCGTTTAGAGGAAGGGCTGTGGAATCTTGAATCCGTAATTGGCGTTCGTAAACATGATCCCTCCGTCGAAGTCCAGCAACGGATGATCCAGGATTTGGTCCGGCTCAAGAAATCCGTTGAAGAAGCCAAGCGCCTGCCTGCCATACACACGGAGACCCAGGGTTCCCTGATTCGACTCGAAACTGTCTTGATTCTCCTTGAGCGCAATCTCAGCCTTGAATCCACCGATCTCGACGAAGCCGATGGAAATATACGCCGTGCCCTGCAGGAAGTGCGCAGCGCGTCGTCGCGGCTTTGGCAGCAATACCGTGAGATCGCTGTGGAAATTACCAACCGCTGGCAGGAAGTCAATCTGCTGGTACTCGCCTCCTGCTTGTTGGCGGCGTTCCTCGCCTTCCTTTTGCGCGCCTATCATCGCGATCTGATGGAACGCAAAGAAGCCGAGCGAGCCCTGCGTGAAAGTGAAGATCGTTACCGGCGCCTTGTAGAAGTCAGCCCTGATGCGATTCTTGTGCATCGCGAGGGCAGGATTCTCTTTGTGAATTCGACGGGTGTCTCGCTATTTGGTGCCGAATCAGCCAAGACCATTCTCGGTACTGACTTGAAGTTCCTTTGCAGTAAAGGCGATTCCGAACTGGATTGGGCTGCGATCCGAAATGAGGCAGGCGAGGTTCGCCCCACTCACCACCGCTTCTCACGCCTGGACGGAAAACAGATTGACGTCGAAATCGTTGCTACCGAATTTGCTTACCAGGATCATCCCGCCGTTCAAATGGTGGTTCGTGATATTACCGAGTTGAAGCAGCAGAGCATGGCACTGGCAAACAGTGAAAGACGCTTTCGTTCTCTCTTTGAGAATGTCTCTGAAGGTGTATACCGGTCCAGCTCCGATGGCAGGATTGTCGAAGCCAACCCGGCGCTTGTGGCGATGCTGGGCTATGACTCGATTGAGGACCTTCGACAGACCTCGATCGAACTGGATCTGTATGTTGACCCAATCGACCGTAACCTCGCGGTGCACCAGTTGCAGATTGGCGGTGGCTTAAACAACTTCGAACTGCGCCTCAGACGCAAAGATGGCACGATTCTGACTGTCCTCGAAAACGCTCGCGTTGTGAAATCTGCTGACGGTGAAATCGAATTCTACGAAGGCACACTTACTGACATTTCGCATATGAAGCAGGTGGAAGCCGCACTGGTGGAAGCCCGCGATGAAGCGCTCCACGCCTCGCGGCTCAAGAGCGAATTCCTCGCCAATGTCAGTCACGAGATCCGTACCCCGATGAATGGCATCATCGGTATGACCGATCTGCTCTCGGATACCTCGCTTGATACTGAACAGCGTGAATACGCTGATGCTGTCCGTCGTAGCGCCCAATATCTAATGAACATCATCAATGATGTTCTCGATTTTTCGAAGATCGAAGCGGGCCGGGTCGAGATCGAAAAGATCGAATTCCAGCTCCGTGAAAGCGTCGAAGACGTGGTGGAACTGCTCGCTGAGCAGGCGCAGGAAAAAGACCTCGACTTCGCCGCCACCTTCGATACAGATCTACCTGCAACTTTCATGGGAGATCCCTACCGCATCCAGCAGGTAATTACCAACCTGACGGGCAACGCGATCAAGTTTACCGCTTCGGGTCAGGTTGTGATCCGTGTTCACATCAGTCGCAAGGAAGGTACCAACTGCGACGTCGAAGTTGAAGTTCTTGACACCGGCATTGGCATTGCGCCGGAGTTGAAGTTTCGCCTCTTCCAGCCCTTTACACAAGGGGATGGGTCCACCACTCGCCGCTTTGGCGGTACTGGGTTGGGGCTGGCCATTAGTCGGCAACTGGTTGAGCTGATGGGGGGGCAGATTGGAATGGAGTTGAGGTCCGGAGGGGGCTCACGCTTCTGGTTCCGTCTCCCCCTGCAGATTGCTTCCGAGCGTGCGGCTATTACACTGACTCGGATGGATTGGACCAAAACGCAGCGCGCTCTGTTGGCGATTCCGCGCCACGAGCAGCGGGAAAGTGCCCGTCACGTACTTCAGGGTCTCGGCTTTGATATCACCATTGCGCATAGCGGACAGGAACTCATTCTCCTTGCTGGTGATGCACAGACCCAGAACCAGCCATTCTCCCTGATCCTGGTGCATGACGACTTGGCAGACATGAATTCTGCCTCTTTGGCAAATCTCTTTGCCGGTGCTGGCATTGATCCGGCCAAGTCCGTGCTTCGAATGGTTCGTATGCGCAATCGTGCCGTCCAGCGAGAGCATGACTCTCTCTTCGCCGCCACACTGTCAGACCCCTTCCGTCAGAGCAATCTAATTGAGGTGATCGAGGGTCTTAGCACTACCCATAAACCTTCGTCCGAACTACTCGAACTGAGCCATCGTTTGATCGAGGAAGCACTTCACCGAACGGACTCCCGGTCAAGACTCTTGATAGCCGAAGACAACTTGATCAACCAGCGAGTTGCCGTCCGGATGCTGGAGAAGTTGGGCCTATACGCAGATATAGTCGATAACGGCGCTAAAGCCGTCGAAGCACTTAAAGAAACTGCTTATCCGCTCGTGCTAATGGATTGCCAGATGCCAGAGATGGATGGCTTTGAAGCAACAAAAACGATTCGCGACTGGGAAGCGTCAGAGGGCTTACCCCGCACTCCTATCCTCGCCATGACGGCTCACGCCATGCCGGGTGACCGGGAACGTTGTCTCGAAGCCGGGATGGATGACTACATCTCAAAACCAATTTCACTTGCTGTTCTTGAAGCGACGCTCTCTCGCTGGATTGACCTCAATCGTGTCGCTCCAGCCTCTGCTCGTGAGCTCTCTGAAGCCGCAGGAACATAATACAAGAGCCCGCCAGCCCCTCGGCTAGCGGGCCTCAATCCACCCCTAGGGCTCTCTCATTCCGCTAGGGGAGGTCTCGAGATTGGTAAAGCTACTTGCAGATGGCTATTCCCCACGCGTCTTACCGGTAGTCAATTTCACAGCCACAATCTTGGCCTGGGCTCCAGTTCGCTTGGCCGCCGAATACGTGTACCCGCCATGTAAATTCACCACACGGCTAATGGTGCAGATTTGAGACTCGCAAACGAATTCAACTTGTCGCTTCGTCTCGCTGACCGTTGTCAGGTCCTGCACTGGCAGAGCCAGGAAGGCGCTTGGCCCCTCCCCAAAACTTTCGATTCTCAAAGCGTTTCGCCCCGTCGGCCCCATCGAGATTCGATACTCGCCCGCAGGCATCGTCGTTTTGCCAACGGTGAACGGAAAGGTCACTTGGAGCCTTGCCATGGGGTCTGCCCCAAATGCCGCCACGGCAACCGCCGTCATCATCGCTGCTTTAAAAATGCTTTTCATTGTCTTTCTCCCTGTTTAAGTTGTTACGGCTCGCATGCCGGATGCGATTAGTAGGTGCATTTCCCCTTCCACGCACACACCGACCTAAAATCAACAACTTATGAGCGATCGCCGCCACTTTCACCAACCGAAGGGTGAACCTGTGAACCCGGCGGTTAATCAATTCCATCGGTAGCCGTACCAAACATCCCCAACCGCTCCCAGAACCGGGTTCTCTTTTTCTTGCTATCTCAGGATTTTTGTTTCGAAGTTCTGGGTGTCGCAAATTCGCCAGATAACTTCAGGAGCAACCTTAAGTCGTTGTGGCTTATTCCTTAAAAGTTTTACGCCGCCCCAAAAGAATGCCATCCTCGTAGTTGCTCCTATGAGTCCCGCTCTTTTGCTGGTGGTACGAGGCCCTGAAACGGGCCTTCGCTTTGAACTTCACGGCGGTCGCGTCCGCATCGGTACCGATCCGTCGGGAGATGTCGTACTCACCAGTCAAAGTCTGGCCCCGCGACACTGCGAAATCCACTCCTCCGGCCCGCAATTCAAATTCTTTTCGCTAACCGGCACCCCGTCCTGCGCAATCAACGGGGTCCCCGTTACGGAAGCCACACTTGATGACGGCGACCGTCTTCGCATCGGTGAAATCGACCTGCTCTTTCGCCAACCACAATCCGTCCCCCCTCAAGGCCAGAGTCTTATCGCCGCTTGCAGTCTCTTTTACCTCTTCAGAGCCATGCACGGTCTCGACCTCGATTTCCAAGCCGCGCTCGAAGCCCAGATCCGCGAAATCGTCTCGGGAGAACTCGGTCCTGGCCAACTCGACATCTTCATCGGCGGCACACCTGCCGGCTGGGCCCAGCGCCTCGAAGCCCGTCAGCGCGACACTGACACACCCTGGATTGCTTCTCTTGCCAATAGCCCGGCCAGTCACCCGAAGGCCCTGATTCAGACTTTCGGCTTTGGGCCAAATCTAGCGGCATGTTTGGTCTGGCATTCCGAAGCTCCGGCAGAGGCCGAAGCCATTTTCGCCGCACTTGCGGCCATCGCTAGCGGTGCCCTCGACACTGCCTCCGAGATCACCAATCTCGAAATCCGCACCTCGCTCGCCGAAGAGCAAATATCCTCCCGCACAGGAATCCTCGGCACCTCCGCTGTAACTCAAACACTCTTGCGGCAGATCGACAAGGTCGCCCCACGCGAAACCACCGTTCTGATCCAGGGCGAAAGCGGCACCGGCAAAGAACTTGTCGCACGCGCCGTGCACCGTCTTAGCCCGCGCAATAGCCGCCCCTTCGTTGCTCTCAACTGCGCCGCCATCACCGAAACTCTTCTCGAGAGCGAACTCTTTGGTCACGAAAAAGGCTCCTTTACGGGAGCCACAGAACAACGCCAGGGCAAGCTCGAACTCGCCGCCGGCGGTACTGTCTTTCTCGATGAAATCGGCGAGATGGCGCTGCCTCTCCAAGCCAAGATGCTGCGTGTCCTGCAGGAGCGAGAGTGCGAGCGCGTCGGTGGACGCAAGACAATCACACTAAATATTCGCGTCGTTGCAGCTACCAATCGAGACCTGTCCGCTGAAGTCAAACGAGGCACTTTCCGCGAAGACCTCTTCCACCGTCTTAACGTTGTCAGCCTCCGCACTCCACCCTTGCGTGAACGCGGCGAAGACATCGAACTGCTTGCAAATGCTTTCCTCACCCGCGCTGCTGCTGCGGCCGGTCGTAGTTTGCACGGCTTCACCCCTGCTGCGATATCCGCCATGAGGCATTACGATTGGCCAGGCAACATTCGAGAGCTGGAAAACGCGATTGAACGTGCAGTCGTGCTGGGCGATTTGCCCGAAGTACAACTCGAAGATCTCCCAGACTCCGTTCTTGAAACCACAGCGAGTTCCTCTGATGCCGCACCGGCCTTTCACCGCAGTATCCACGACGCCAAACGGGGCGCCATCATCGAGGCATGGCACAAGGCCAAGGGCGATTACAAAATTGCCGCCGACCACCTCGGCGTCCACCCCAACTCACTCCTTCGCATGATCAGGACTCTTGGTCTACGTGCCGAACTCGGCTAAGGCTGCTTCCCGGTCTCGCGCTACCAGCAAAATGCCATCGACCCTCGCCACTTGAATCATCGTCCTGACGCTGTCCTTCACGCCAACAAGCAGAATGCGCTTATGACTCCGGGCGGCGAGGTTGTACCACATCAGCAACTCCCCTAACCCGGCGCTATCCACCCTTGTACACTTTGTCAGATCCACAATAAATCCCGCTGCATCGCCTGCTTCGCGAATCACTGTTGAGCAACGCCTCATCTTCTGACTCAAAACAAACTCGCCCTCGATTTCGATCAACTGCACTTTGTCCAGCCTTTTATTTAATAGCTCAAATGGCATCTAGCCCATTCTTTCACGCGTTCAGCTTTCACACAGTTCACATCCTAACCGTGCGATGATAATGCCAACACTCCAAAGGAGCTTTGCTCGTGCAAGAGGCGCTCGAAAAGTACAGGCTACTGATGAAAGCCACCAGCGACGCAGTCTATGACTACGACTTGGTCTCGAATCATATCGAGTGGAACGAGAACCTCAGACTTTTTGGTTATGAGCCATCTGATGTCGAGCCCGGCCTTGAGTGGTGGGCCAATCGAGTTCATCCCGAAGACAAAGAAGCTTCACTTGCTTCCCTCGATGCCTCCATTCGTGGCAACGATGGCCTTTTCTCCAGCACCTACCGTTTTCGCTGCGCCGACGGGTCTTACCGCGTCGTCATTGACAAAGGATTTGTTCTTAAGAATTCCGAAGGCCATCCCCTTCGCCTGGTCGGTGCCATGCAGGATGTCCACA
>JBKJUN010000357.1:0-2751 GCA_046590555.1 Bryobacter sp.
TCAGAGCCGATCAGGATGCCACAGCATTCGTTTGGATAGCAGTTTTGCGCGTGGTCGACCATGACGGCCCACGCTTCGGTTGAAAGCTCAATCATTCCAGAAGGGTTCGCTCAAATATTTGGCAGCGCCGTCGCAAAGGATCGTCACCACCACTCCAGTTTCGCCTTTTTCGGCCATAGCCGCTGCTACTTTTGTCGCGGCTACCACGTTCGCCCCGGCAGAGATCCCAACCAGCAGTCCCTCTTCGCGGGCCAGACGTTTGGTCATCTCATAAGAGGCTTCAGTCGAGATCCAAAGATTCTCGTCAGCCAGTTCTTCGTCGTAAATACCCGGCACGATGGCGGACGGCATGTGCTTGGTGCCTTCAATGCCATGGAAGCCCTGATCGGGTTGGGCCGAAATGCACTTGCACGTAGGCACTTCACGCTTCAGACGCCGGGCCGTACCAGTGAAGGTGCCGCTGGTGCCCAGCATCGCAACAAAGTGTGTAATGCCGTAACTGGTCTGGTTCAGGATCTCGGGCGCGGTGGTTTCATAATGCGCTTTCCAGTTGGCGTGATTGTTGTACTGATCAGGGTAGAAGTAACGGTCAGGATCGGCTTCGTAAACTTCGCGGCACTTCAAAATCGCCCCGTCAGACCCAGCACCGGGATCGGTGAGAATCAGGTCCGCGCCATATGCCTTGAGAATCATTTTGCGTTCTGGACTAGCGTTTTGCGGCAGACAGAGGCGAACTTTGTAGCCAAGAGAGGCGGCGATCATTGCGTAGGCGATCCCGGTATTGCCGCTAGTCGCGTCCAGGATCGTGCGAGCTTTCGTCAGTTGCCCTGTCCGCTCGCCTTCAAGAATCATATTGAGGCCCGGACGGTCTTTGACGCTGCCCCCCGGATTTAGGAATTCGGCTTTGCCGAGAATCTCGATACCAGGAAAAGCCGATGAAATGACCGGCATCCGTAAGAGAGGAGTGTTGCCGATTGCATCCAGCAAAGACTCGCCATTGTTCCGTTTTTGAAAGGCAGCAGCTTGCACAATTCGACCTATGGCCGAAGAATACCACAATTCCTCTAGGGATAGGGGGGATTGATTTGAGAACCCCGAATCTAAGGAACTTTCGCGGATCAGTGGCGTCTGACGATAGATGTTGGTTCGGCTCAGTGGCTATGTAGCGGTTCTCCTCAGCCTTACGAGGCCCAATTGGGGCTGCACTTGTGCGCCTTCACTCACTGGATATTGAATCGGCTGTCCTATTCAGCTTGTTTCATCGCTTGGGACGGGCAGTTTGCTTCGCGCCAATGGCCTCTGCGATGATTGCGGTTACGAAGCTGTTGATACTAACGCCTTCAGCATCAGCCTGCTTTGTGAGTTTGGAATAAAGTGTGCGCGGCAGACGCTGACGCCATTGTGCAGGCTCGGCATCTGGCTTGGGAACTTTGAATCCAGACTCTCTCATCACGCTAAGACAATCCGAAAGCGCCTCTCGCCCATTCATGATCGCTTCCTCAATGGTTTCACCATCAGACATGCATCCAGCGATTTCGGGATACTCCACCAGATAGCCCCCACCTTCGGCTTTCGACAGCGGACGCACCGTAAATTGGTAATGGTCAAGATTGTCATCTTTACTTTTTCTCATTTGCTTTTGACCTCACTAGCTGAATCGATAAGTGCCAGAAAAACTTTGATGTAGACAGGTTTGATCGGACGTTTGGCGGGGACCGTTACAATTTCTCGTACCCCCGGCGCACCAAAAATTACATGGCTACCTCCTCGACCTGGCGTACGCCAAGTGATGTGGTTCTCCGATGCAACCATCTGCAAATCATCAATACGCCATCCCAGCGGATTATTGCGCATCTTCAGAAGAGTCTTGGCGGCAGACACGATTTTATGATACCGAATGCGGTACCCAATCAATTACGTTTATTTGGCGTACAAACCTCTAGCGCAAGACCTCAATACTCTTCGCAAGAAAACCCATGTCCTCAAACGGCTCCCCACCCACCCGGCTCCACCGCAGCTTGCCTTCTTTGTCGATCAGGATAGTCGCGTGCAAAGCTATCTCCTCAAAATCGTCATACGAGAGAAAGCGCTTGGCATTCAAGCGATTCTTGTCGCTCAAGAAGCGGATCCCCTGGTAGGCTTCGTCTCCCAGCAGCAAGCGGTTTTGCTCTGCAGTATTGCCACTAACCGCAAGCACAACAGTATTCAGTCGCTTCCAGTCGCTAGACTTCGCCTTCAGATCTTTCAATTGCTTCAGACAATGCGGGCACTCCTTGCCAAGATAAAAAGCAAGGATCTCATTTTTGCATGAGCGATCGGCATAAGCGAAGGACCGCACAAAGAAGTGGTGAGCAGGCTAAGCCCGGACAGTTTCCCACCGCGAGGCCATCTCGATAAAGGCCGCCTGGTTTTGGGGCCAATCGTGTAGAGTTGCCGGGTCGAAGTCGGCACCATTTGGCCAAACCAGGGTATGCACTTCTTTATCCAGGGCAACTTGGTTGAAGAATGCTAAATCCCGCAATGGACGGTATAAATCGCCATGCAAGACGGGCTCAAAATTAACGACTTGCTCTGTGCCATCATCAAAGCCGATTCGTAAAGTATACGGAGCTATGATTGCGAAGATATGAATTCGGCAGATTCGGTGCAGCATGGCTAAGTTGATTTTACTTCAGTGGATCGATTGGGAAAGCAGCACATCCATCGTGCAACAACTTCCAGTCGGCTAGCAACTCCTCTTGATGCAACTCA
>JBKJUN010000216.1:0-5150 GCA_046590555.1 Bryobacter sp.
CACGGCCAGTCTGGCCTTGGAGGGAATAAATATCAGCAGCAACAGCGTATGGCTCGGTCTGGTAAGTGGCGCAATCCTCCGGAGTACGCGAGTGCTCAATCGGATTGAGCAACTGGAGAACTCTTACCGCCCGATCGCCATCCTTCATTCGAGCGAAAGCCATGGCCACCCAAAGAGCAGCATGAGTATATTGGCCGCCATTCTCGCGCACTCCGGGCGGATAGCCCATGATGTAACCGGGATTTGGTTTCGATTTGTCAAATGGCGGCGTGAAGAGCAGAGCAAGCTTGTCTTTGTCGCGAATCAGGTGTTTTTCAACTGCCTGCATCGCTATTGATGCACGTTCGCGATTACCGGCACCACTGATGACGGCCCAAGATTGCGCAAGCGAATCAATACGGGCCTCGGAGTTATTGTGAGAACCAAGTGGCGAACCGTCGTCGAAGAATGCACGCAAATACCATTCCCCGTCCCAGCAAGTTTCCTCAACCGTTGCGGTGAGGCGGGTTGCGATTTGAGAATACCGGGCGGACAATTCAAGCTCACCCCTTTTCGTACAGAGCTTGGAGAATTTCTTCAGAACATCGATGAGAAACCAGGCCAACCAAACGCTCTCGCCCTTGCCTTCAATCCCGACGCTACTCAAGCTGTCATTCCAGTCGCAAGTGCCAATCAGAGGCAAACCATGCGGGCCAGCGGTGATTCCCTTTTCGATTGCTCGACGGCAGTGTTCAAAAAGGCTTGCCTGATCGATGGATACTGTGGGCTGGCCGTAAATCTCGTGCTCTGTTTCTGAAAGAACCGGAGCATTAAGGAAGGGTGTTTCGGTATCGAGAACCCCTGCATCACCGGTAACATCAACGTATTGGCAGACGGCATAAGGTAGCCACAACAGATCGTCAGAACAGCGAGTTCGGACGCCCGCGCCAGAAGGAATATGCCACCAGTGTTGTACATCACCCTCATGGAACTGGCGAGAGGCGGCGCGAAGAATTAGATCCCGTGCAACTGGTGCGGCGGCATAGAGCAACGCCAGCGCGTCTTGCAACTGATCTCGAAATCCAAAGGCTCCACTCGACTGATAAAGGGCAGACCGCCCCCAAACCCGGCAACTCAGAGACTGATAGAGAAGCCACCGGTTCATCATCAAATCAACTGACAAAATCGGAGTCTTTACCTGGATTGTAGTGAGCATGTGATCCCACCAGTTCCGGGTACTTTCAAGAGATCTCTCAACACTCTCGGGATTTCGGAAATCGGCAATCAACTGGCGCGCATGCGAAGTATCATCCGCCTGTCCAAGCAGGTAAACCACCGTTTTCTCTTCGCCTGGAGCAAGCTCGAATTTGGTCTGCAATGCACCGCAAGGATCAAGCCCGGGCCCCGTTCGATTCGCGAGAGAGTCTCGACGCAATGCTGCCGGTGAAGCAATCGTTCCGTTACGCCCAAGGAAGACGGTACGATCACTCGAGTAGGATGTCGCATCTGGAGTCAGCGACGCAAAGGCGATGCGCCCCCCATAATCTGCATGATATGGATTGCGCACCAGCAGTGACTTTGAGGCGTTGTCCCAGGTAGAAGTCACATGCATCTGTGTGGCTTCGCGATCTGAGCCTAGGACGAATTCCGCGTAAGTAGTAACCGAGAGCCGCCGCCGCTGGGTGGATCGATTTCGAATGCGCAAACGCTGAATCCGCAATGGATCAGCACGGTCGGCCTGCACCGGCACGAAAGTCATGAGGGTCTGTTCGAGCCCGTGGCTATTGTGCTCAATTTCTGTATAGCCTTGGCCATGACGAGCACGATACGCATCCAGTTCACGGACCGGAAGCGGCGTGGGCGTCCAACAGACCCCAGTCACCTCATCGCGAATAAAGATTGCCTCGCCAGCTGGATCCGAGACCGGATCATTGGCCCAGGGCGTCAATCGATTGGATTGGCTATTGCCGTACCAACAGCAGCCAGAGCCCGATTCGCTGACCATCGTGCCAAAGACAGAATTCGCCATCACGTTGATCCAGGGCAGCGGAGTCAAAGCGCTTGGGCCAAGGTATATCGCGTATTCGCGGCCATCGGCAGTGAAACCTCCAAAGCCATTAAAGTAAGGAAGTTGCAGGAAAGGTAAAGGAGTAGAGGGCAGTTCCTCGCTTCGCTTCACCAGCAACTGGGGTGGCAGCGGAAATCCTTCAGGAGGACTGCTAAGCTGCTTGGCTAGAGTCCCGCGGCTTGCACTCATTGCCACCTGCGCAGCGCAAAGAATCAAGTTCAAATCTGCCTCGGGCATCTGATCGGTCCTGAACAAAAATACACCTCCAGGAGCATGCATTCCCGTATGCAGAGAATGTGCCTCTGCCAAACGAAGCAATTGCTGGTGGAGGGGTTGTTCATAGCTGGCCGGCTCACGATTCAGGATGATGAGATCGGTCTTGAAGCCATGCAGATGCCAGTAAGTGTGTGCGGCCAGCAATTCGCGAACGAAACTGAGACCCTGTGAATCGTCCACCCATACAACCGAAATCGGCAAGTCGCCTGAAATACCATGCGCCCAGAGCCTCGACTGAGTAAGCTCATTCCGTCGCAGCCCTTCGGCAGGAGCCCGTAGACGAAGGTTGGGATACAGCATATGGCTGGCGAGTTCGGCAAAGCGCATCGCCGCATCACTCTGGATTCCGAGATAGCGGAATTCCAATTGTGCATGAGACCAGGCCAATTCAAAGGCACGGCTGCAGACGTCCAGGTTGCGGTACTTGATTACAAGACGCATCAGCTCTTCCCTTGAGCTAGCCGCAATGGTGAGTAGCGAAATCTGCACTTGCTGCCTTGGTTGAACTTGCAGCTTTTGCCGAATGGCAAAGACGGGGTCGAGTACGAAGCCATCCGACTGGCTCAAGTTCATAGCAGGATTGAGCCACGTTCGGCCCCGGCCCAGAAACTTGGCCCGGTCGGTCTCATATTCGAAAGTAGTCTCGCCTTCCTGGCCATTCACCATCATCTGGGCCACCCAGATGGGCGGATCTGATGAGGATCTGGGCCGTCGCCAGGCAATCAGCGCCTGGAGATCCGGTTGTGCTTCAGTCTCGACAAAAAGCTTACTGAAGGCGGGATGAGCACGGTCTGCACCATGAGGAGCAAGGCTCAGTTCAGCCGCACTTGTCAACTCAAGTGTCCGGGCTCGTACACCCTGATTGGTAAGCGTGATACGACGGATTTCTACATCGTCCTCGGTCGAGACTGTCACTTCCATCTGACTCTCGATCCCTATTTTTCTGCGGCGAAATTCGACGCGATCAGCGCTGAAGGTTGCCGTGTACCGCGGATCTTTCACATTGAGCGGTTGATGAGTCAGAGACCAGAGTGTGTTGGTGTCCGGCTCGCGCAGATAGAGGAAATTGCCCCAATGGTCTCGTGTTGTATCTGATCGCCAGCGCGTGATATCAAATTCACCCCAGCGGCTATAACCAGCGCCTGTATTGGTGATCATCATGGCGTAGCGCCCATTGCCCATAAGCTGCACCCTTGGTATGAGCGTGTCTTCATCAAAGACCCTGTATTCAGGTGCAGAGGGCTCGGTAGCAAGTCGCGTGGGTACGTGATCTGGAGGACGGTGAACCAGCATCGAAGGAACAGGGGGGATTCGTTCAAACAGGAGTGGCTCAACTGCCTTGATTCGACGATCTGCGTGAAACCGGTTTTGCATGATGCCACGATTGAGCACATTGTTGAAGGCCACGAGGCTCATGCCCTGGTGATGCGACATATAGGCATAGACGATGACACCTTTGGAACCCTGCCTTTCGTCTTGACGGCTGTAGTCGAGCGCTTCGTAAAAACCCATCAGTCCATACATACCCATCTTGGTGAGGCGCTTCAGATTTTGAATCGCTGCCGCAGGGTCTACCAGAAGCGCAAGCGCAGTGGCATAAGGCGCAATGACCAGGTCTTCTTCCAATCCGCGTTTGAGACCAAGCGAAGGAACACCGAAGGCTCGATATTGGTAGATCTTGTTTGAGTCAATGGCGCTGTAGGCAGACTCGGAGATTCCCCATGGAACTCCCTTGTCACGGGTGTATTGAATCTGTCGTTTCACTGCCTCGATGCAGCCGTTTTCAAGCAACGAATTACGGAAGCTGCGCGTGAACAGCAGCGGCATCAAATATTCAAACATAGTGCCGCTCCATGAGAGGAGCACTTGGCCGTTCAAGGAAGTGTATGGGCGTCCAAGCGAGATCCAATGCTCCGCAGGGACATCACCTTTTGCAATTGAAACAAGACTGGCAAGCCGCGCCTCGCTGGCTAAGAGATCGTAGTGCGACGTGATATTCCTGGGGCCGCCAACCTGATACCCAATGGCAAACAAGCGACGCTGTGAGTCGTACAAAAACTGCATATCCATGCGGTCGGCAAAGGCTTCACTATGCTGGCCCAGACGCTCAATACGGCCTAGCAACTCGCCAGCAGCCACACAACACAACTCATATGCCTCTTTCAATTCAGTAACCCACGCAATCAGGTTTTTGGATTGACCGTCCTTGTTAGGCAGATCGCTGGAGAGTGTATTGAGAAAATCGATTTCTCCTCTGGCGACAGTGCCCCAACTGGGCAGATCGCGAAGCAGTATCCGTCGCTGCTCAACGACACCCGCGCCAAGCGGCCGCAAGAACTCATCTGGCGGGGCAGCCAGCACATCAAGCCAACGTAAGTATCTATCTGCATGACTAATCCAGCTCTGGAGTTGCGATTGTAGTTGGGTGAACCAATAGGCGCGCTCGCCTGTAGGCGACACACTCCATCGAAGCGAATCGGCAAGCTCTCGCATTGGCTCGACAGCAAGCCGCATTCGCCTTAGAACCTCGATGCCAGTGCAGTCTTCCGCAAGGAGGCTTCGCAGCACTGCAATCAGCACTTCAGTGCTGTGGTCTGGCTGGAGCCGCTCCGTGATCACAGCCAATGTATCGGATAATCCGCGCAATGACCGGGCATCCAGTTGCGCTTCGCTATCGAGTTCACGACAGGCCTGCCCCAAGACCCAGAGGCTCGCAATCAGATTGCCACTATCGACGGTCGACACATACTTAGGAAGCAACGGTGCCAGAGTACGAGTGTTGTACCAGTTGAGTAAGTGCCCCTCGCAAGTCTCAAGCCTCGCCAAC
>JBKJUN010000606.1:0-2307 GCA_046590555.1 Bryobacter sp.
CGGTTCTTCTCTACTCCAGGGCCAAGTCCACCCAGTATTCCCGGAACATCTGCTTCCACCTTGTCACGAGGCTGATCGTACATACCACGGAACAGAATGTTGGCCATCGGCTTCTGATCGTCGCGCTCCACCATCACATGGGTAACTGCACCTCGACGCAAGATTTGCTTTCGCTCTTGTTCTACTTGCGCGATCTTCGTCATCACCTTGCGCGTTTCACCGTCGTGAATCGCCGACCACACACGAGACAACTCAACAGGCTTACCCTCGGTTGCCCGAGGAAGCATTTCAAGCACACCAATTTCTTCACTTGAAAGAACCCGGTTGTAGATCCGGACATCCTTGAGCGCTCCACCAGTGAACTTTCTCTTGTTTCCATCACCGCCCAGGCGCAACGGCTCGCTGTTGAGAATCGATCCTCTCAATCCCGGTCGCGAAGATTCCTGCTTGCCATCGTGAGCAATCTTCGATCCATTAAAATAAAGCTCCAGAGAATCCTTCTTCTGTCTGGCACCATCGTAGGTAAAAGCCAAGTGATACCAATTTTCAGGTACCATCTTGGCGGCATTCCCACCACGCGCAGTAATCGGTTGAGCCTCATCGCCAATCAGCTTGATCACTGGCGACTTGCCCTGGATTTCGATTGTCCATCCTCGAATTTTGCTTCCATCCTCTTCCTTGGCATTGATCTGAGACATCAAGGTCCAGTTGTCATCTGGCTTTGGATAGTAAACCCACATCGATACTGTAAAGGGCAGATCGGCCTGAATCTTGTTGAAGCCAGCCTCTTCCCTAAATTCAGCCCCGGCGGGGAATTCGATCTTGTCCAAGCTCCATACCGGCAGATACTGCTTTGGCAATTTGATCTCGGGCTTGGCCTTGGCAGCTAAAAGATCTGCACGCTGCCCTCGCCTACCACGCAAGCCAATCAGTTCTGAATCCACCTGCGCCCAGCGCGCTGCATCTGCGGGCTTTGCCTGAAAGATCACTGGAGGCGTATCGCTGATGTTACCGTCCAGGGGCTTCTGCGTTGTGTTGCGGAAGAACGCAGCCATCGAATAGAAATCTTTTTGAGTAATCGGATCAAACTTGTGGTCGTGGCAAGTGGCACAACCCACCGTCAAGCCCATGAAGACAGTGGAAGTAGTGTCCACACGATCCTTCGCATACATGGCCGCAACTTCATCTTCAATCACTCCACCCTCATTGGTTGTGACGTTGTTGCGATGAAAACCCGAAGCGATCAGTTGATCTCTGGTGGGCTTTGGCACGAGGTCGCCAGCTAGCTGATCGCGAGTAAAAACATCAAAGGACAAGTTTTTGTTGAAGGCCTGAATCACCCAGTCACGGAAGAGCCACATCTCGCGATAGTTGTCGATATGCAACCCGTGAGTGTCTGCATATCGAGCAGCATCGAGCCAATAGCGAGCTCGATGTTCCCCATAATGCTGCGAGGCAAGCATTCGATCCACGTACTGTTCATACGCGTCTGGTCTTGTGTCTTTTAGAAATGCATCGACTTCGATTGGTTCTGGTGGCAGCCCTGTAGCATCGAGAGCCACTCGCCGGGCCAGTGTTCTTCGATCTGCTTCAGCCGCCGGGGTCAAACCCTCTTTGGCCAATCGAGCGTAGAGAAAACGGTCAATGGCATTTGCAGACCAACGAGGCTCTAAATTATCCGGAAGCTTCACTTTCACCGGGGCAGTGAATGACCAATGTTCCTGCCAGTCTGCTCCTTGTTCAATCCAGCGCTTCAGTGTCTCCACCTGGGCCTTGCTTACCGTCTTGTGAGAGGCAACCGGCGGCATCCGTAAAGCCGACTTCTCATGCAGGATTCGCTTGAGGATTAAGCTTTGGCCGGGATTCCCGGCCACAATGGCAGCGCCGCTCTTGCGAACAGCAAAGGCCTCGGCCTTAACATCCAGCCGTAATCCGGCCATACGCGTATCTTGTGCGGGACCATGGCAATGAAAGCAGGAATCGCTGAGGATAGGCCTTACATCGCGGCGAAAATCAACCCGATCGGCCCCCGCCAGGGTCAGGGCAGAAACCAGAATTAGCAGGAGCTTCATATCAACTTTAACTTTATCTTAATGCGAAGTCCCGTAAACTAAAGAAGTCCCAACTGATGAAGGTTATACGATCCATACTCTGCCTCGCACTACTCATGTCGCCTGGCCTCAATGCCCAACAGAGTTCTGTTCTGGCTGTCCAACGCAACCCCTTGGCTGCCATCGCAAATCATCCTCGCGTGAAGCAAGCTGAAGCCTGGGTCAGTGAAGGGCGTGCAGCAATTACGGCAGGTGA
>JBKJUN010000632.1:0-7313 GCA_046590555.1 Bryobacter sp.
TCTGCACCCCCACCCCCAGCGCCATCCAAACCTGCCAGTGACTCAACAACCCACCCTCAAACACAAACGTGGTCGTAACATTCAAGTCCGCCAGCAATCTCCACAGCGCCAGCACAAAACAAAGCATCGCCCCAGGCGTCAGCAAACTCGCCACCGCCAGCGCCACCTTAGCATCCATATTCCGGTTCGTCGCCACCCTCGGCCCAACGCGCAACTTGATCCGGACAATCATGAAATTTCAGACCCTATTCTATCAATTCATGTATCGACCGATTGGGCAGCGATACGATAGATTGTTAAGGTCAATTCCATGCAAAAAATTAGAACCGCCATGCTCGGCACGGGCTTTATGGGCATCGTGCATACAGAAGCGATCCGTCGCCTCGGCAACGTAGAAGTTACCGCTGTCGCCGGCTCCTCAGATTCCAAGGCAAAAGCCTTCGCCGACCAGCTTTTCATCGAAAAGTCCACCGGCGATTGGGAATCCCTCCTCAAGGATCCCAACATCGACGCAGTCCATATCTGCACCCCCAACGCGCTCCATCACCCGATGGCCAAAGTCGCGATCGAGAATGGTAAACACGTCCTCTGCGAGAAGCCCCTCACCTTGACCAGCGCCGAGGCCCAGGACCTCCTCACCCTGGCCGAAGCCAAAGGAGTCGCCCACGCCACCAACCACAACCTCCGCTACTACCCTGCCGTCCAGCAAATCCGCGCCATGATCGCAGCCGGCGACCTCGGCGAAATCCTCGCCGTCCAGGGCACCTACTCGCAAGACTGGCTCCTCTACGACACAGACTATAACTGGCGCATCGAAGCCGAGCACAACGGCAAACTCCGCGCCATGGGCGACATCGGCTCCCACTGGATGGACATGATCCAGCACCTCACCGCCCTCCCCATCACCAGCGTCTGCGGCGAGCTCACCACCTTCCACAAGACCCGCAAAAAGCCTAAGGGCAGCGTACAGACCTTCTCCGGCAAGACCCTCAGCCCCGACGACTACCAGAACATCCCGATCGACACCGACGACTTCGGCGCTGTCCTGCTCCACCTCGGCGACCGCGCCCGCGGCTGCTTCACCGTCAGCCAGATCTCGGCTGGAAACAAGAACAGCTTCCGCATTGAAATCTACGGCACCAAATCCGGCGTCGCCTGGAACCAGGAGAAACCCGACGAACTCTGGATCGGCCACCGCAACTCCCCCAACCAGGTCATCGTCAAAGACGGCAGCCTCTTCTATCCGGCAGCAGCCGCCTACGCCGAACTCCCCGGCGGCCATAGCGAAGGCTACGACGACAGCCACAAGAATCTCTTCAAGCGCTTCTACCGTCGCGTGGCAGACCCCAAGGCAGCCATCGACTACCCAACCTTCGCCGACGGCCTCCGTGGCATGCTGCTGCTCGAAGCAGTAGCCGCCTCAAGCGACCGGCGCGGCTGGGTCGACGTCTCGCTCTAAAATCTCGATTGCAAAAGCAGAGCCCGGCTCACTCACAAAATCGTGAGGGGCCGGGCCTCCTTTTGTAGCGATACAAAGCTTCCAACGATCCCCACGCAGCTCATAAATCCCTTGGTTCACATTGCCCTTCTCGGGCCCGCGAGTGAATTTGATCGAGAAGCTCTTCGGCCTCCGGCTCACATCCACCCGTATCAACCCTTCAAAGGCTGCGCCCATTCCCAGCGACTGAAAATGATCGCCTCTAATCACAACACGAGCCGCACCAATCATGCCGGCGCTCAACGCAGCACCATCCACAATCAGCGTCTTCACGCGCCAGCTTCCTTGCAGTCGATCCAGATCCGTCTTCATACGGATCTATATTCTAACTGCCTAGAACCGGTAGCGCACCGCCATCTGCATGATCCGCGGGTCACGGGCGGAAACGATCCAACCAAAGTTGGTGCCGCCGATACCGGTCGCCGGGTTGTTGAAGTTCACATTGTTGAAGAAGTTAAACGCTTCCCAACGGATGTCCACAGACTGGCGCTCCGTGATCGCGAAAACCTTCGACAGGTTGAAATCTGTATTGAAGAAGCGTGGTCCATAAGCCGTGTTGCGAGCCGCATTGCCTGGGGTATTCAACGTCTGCACGGCATAAGCGGCCGGGTTCAGAAACTTCAAGCGATCTGTCTTCGGATCGATACCCGAATTGGCCTCACCCACACGGTTCGCACGCAAGCCACCACCGTTGCGATTGAGGAATGTATAAGCACGTCCAGTCGCTGGGTCGATGCCGTTGCCATTCAGGCCAACGTTGATCGGTAAGCCAGTGCGCCAGTTCACGATAAACGAGCTCTTCCAGCCCGCCAGCACCCATTTCGCCGGGCCACTCCAGCTCTTGCCAAAGGGCAGCTCATAGGTCAGCGCTGTCGTGTACTGCAAGATCGGAGTCTGCGTCATGCGGCCGTTCTCCAGGTCGAAGCGATCCAGAAGCTGCGGCGACGCACCTGCGTCCCACGTACCCGCCTGATCGATCGCGCTGGCCCAGGTAAAGCTGGCCAGCACAAAGAGGCCCTTGTCGAAGTTACGTTCAAACTTGGTCTGCAAAGAGTTGTACCAGCTCTTGGCGCGGCTGGCACCAGTCTGAATCCCCTGCCACTGCGGGAAGGGGCGGTTGGCTGCAACTGATCCATCCACGCCAAACGACGTCTGGTTGCGCTCATAAAGCCCAAACAGATTCGTCCCGCGATTGCCGGCATAAGCGACTTCAAACGTACTTGCCTTGCTTACACGATATTGCACGGCTACATTGAACTGCTGAATCCGCCCCGAGCGCTGATTCTGTTCCCGCGTACGCAATCCAATCGTCCGGCTATCAAAATTCGAGAGAACACCCGAAGGCAATGGATCGCTCAACCTCACCGGTGCAGGCCCTGTGCCTACGCGAAGGAGTGTCGGCTGAATCAATTGCGGAGGATTCAAAGGCAGATTCGCTTCCGACCCGTAGATATCTTCCGTGTTGTAGAAGATTCCGTAGCCGCCGCGCACAACAAGGCGCTCTGGCATCGCCTGCCAGGCAAAACCAACACGCGGCCCAAAGTTATTCCGATCCGGTGTCGTCAGATACTTGTCTTTGTCAGAGGCAAACACCAACCCACCCGTTGCCGGATTGAAGTTGATGTTCTTGTTCGTGCCGCTCCCATAAAACGGAGTCGTGTACTCGTAGCGCAGTCCCAGGTTCAAGGTCAGCGTCGGGGTCAGCTTCCAGTCATCCTGCACAAAGAAGCTATAAGCCTGCTGCAATTGCTTCACTTCCGGCACCGTATTCAACTGAACACTCTCAGGGAAACCGAGCAACAAATCGCTCATCGCATCATTCGTGTAACGGCCCAGAAAGTTGTAGGCCGGTGTCCGGCGAGTCACGTCCACAAAACTGTTGTCTTTCATGCGCAACTCAAAACCACCGCGCACGAAGTGCCGCCCTGCCGTCATCGAAATCGTATCTACAATCTGCTGCAGCTTCGGCGTCTGAAACTGCGGACGAAAGTTGCGAGTCCCCAATTGGTTGTAGTTGGTCGGATTGATCAGCGGCAAGCCACCCACCTGCAACATGTCGGCAGGAAAACCACGGAATCCAAACGCATCCGCCTTCTGCTCATTCACAGTTGCATGAGCAAACTCGGCAAACGTGTTGTTGTTGCCATAGCGAAGAGTGTTCACGATGCGTGGGGAAAGAGTGCTGGTCCAAGCCACGGCAAGGCTTCGGTTTTCGTTAAACTGTGCGCCCTGATTGCCCACTCCGTCGCCCAAGCCGGGGAAGATAGCGTCGCGCAGAAACTTCTGCCGGATCCAACTAAAGCGCCCCATGAATTGGTTCTTGGCGTTCAAGTTGTAGTCGGTCCGGGTATCAAACTTGTGCGTATCTTCCTTGCCGTCTCTTTGCAGGTTAAAATTATTCGTCGGTCGCCCATTTTGAAATGCACCCGGCGCATTGGCAACCGGATAGAGATCGATCACCTTCTTGGCCAGCGCATCGATACGCGAAGCCGGAACCACATTGCCTGCAAAGGCTGTCCCCGTCGACGGGTCGATGATATTCAGCGCACCAAACTCACCGATGCGCTGTCCAGCCGTGGGTACAGTCGTCTGAAAAGTATCGGCAAAGCGTTGGGCAAAACCTTCATAGGCTCCAAAGTAGAAGAGTTTGTTCTTCATGATCGGCCCACCCACAGTGCCGCCATACTGCTGCCACTTCAGGTTGTTCTTCGGCACGTTGTTCAGGTTGTTCGTCCAGCCGCGAGCAGCCAGTGCTGAATCGCGATTGAAGTAGTAGCCGGTACCATGCGTCTCATTGGATCCGCTCTTGATCGACACATTAATTACGGCACCGGCGCTGCGCCCAAACTCAGCCGAAAACGAATTCGTCTGCACCTTAAATTCAGCGATTGCATCTGGATTCGGCTGCACCACCTGCGCACTCAGGCTCTGTGCGTTCTGCGTTCCCTGATTGTTATCGACGCCATCGAGCAGAAAGTTATTCTGCGTATGGTAGTTACCATTGGCGACAAACCAACCCGGCCCGCGCGTCGTCGGGTTAAGCGTGCTCGCAGCCACACCCGGGCTCAATAGCGCCAGTTCGGTATACCGCCGCCCTGCCAGAGGCAACTCAACCGCCGTCCGCCCGGTAATCACCTGTCCAAGCGAACCCTGCTCAGTTTGAATAGAGGCAACATTCGCCGTCACCTCAACGGTCTCGCTCACGCTGGACACTTCCAGCTTCACGCGAACCAACCGCCGCTCGTCGACATTGATCTGCACTGCCGTCAGCTTGACGGTCTTAAATCCGGCCTGAATAACTTCGATTTCATAGTTGCCGCGTACAATCGGGCTAAAAACAGCATAGCCATCGCTGGAGGTTGCAGAAGCCACCCGCAAGCCGGTCAACCGGTTCAGCAAATTCACCTTAGCCCCAGCCACAGCAGCCTGAGAAGGATCTTCCACCAGCACTCTCAAAGAAGCGGAGTCGGTCTGCGCCCAAAGCGCAGCCGAAAAGGCCATCAAAGCGATAATACTTTTCATATTCTCTGAGAGTAGCAATATCAGATTTCAAACTCATTGGCATCACGTTTCAATGCGGTAACTTGTTTAAGTGATGCGTATTGCCTTCTTCCTCGCCCTAACCCTCTCCGCCCAAGCCCCGACCAAGTCCATCCACCCCCAAGTCCAATCGATCGTCGAAGGCGTCACAGAAGAACGCATCTCCTCCATCATGAAGCGCCTCGGCGAGTTCCCTTCCCGCAACACCAACTACGAATCCGGCAACAAAGCCTCGCGCGAATGGATCGCCGAGCAATTCAAATCCTTCTCCCCTCGCCTCGACGTACAATTCGACACCCACAAGCTCACCAAGCAAGGCCGCATAGTCCGTGACCTCGACCTCGTCAACGTTGTCGCCACTCTCCCCGGCACCACTCAAAAAGACCACGAAATCATCATCTGCGCCCACTACGATTCGCTCAATGTCATCCGCAAAAAAGACGCGACGCCGGGCTCCGGCGACCCCACCGACTGGGTCGCCACCGCCGACGCAATCCCCGCCCCCGGAGTCAGCGATAACGCCAGCGGCGTCGCCCTCGTCCTCGAACTCGCCCGCCTCATGAGCCAGCATCAATGGCCCAAAACCATCATCTTCATCGCCTTCTCCGGCGAAGAACAAGGCCTCTTCGGCAGCCGCGCTTATTCCAAAGCCGCC
This sequence comes from Bryobacter sp., assembly GCA_046590555.1. Taxonomy (GTDB): domain Bacteria; phylum Acidobacteriota; class Terriglobia; order Bryobacterales; family Bryobacteraceae; genus Bryobacter. Next base: position 5,694 of record JBKJUN010000632.1, read on the forward strand.
AAAGAAGCCAACCGTAAAATCGACGCAGTCTTCAACTCCGACATCATTGGCAACGACTATTCCGGCGACGGCCGCCGCATCACAGACCTCGTCAACGTCTACTCAAGCGACCCCGCAGACTCCCCATCGCGATCCCTCGCCCGCTACGTCCGCGAGACGGCAGAACGCTACTACCCCGCCATGAAAGCCAACCCCGTCTTCCGCAACGACCGTTTTGGCCGCGGTGGCGACCACACCCCATTCCACGACGCTGGCTTCGCCGCCATCCGCTTCACCACTCCAGTCGAACACTACGGCTACCAACACTCCGCCGGCGACACCTTCGAACACGCCTCGCCCTCCTACGCCACCCGCGTCACCCGCATCAACGCCGCCGCCCTCGGCAGCCTCGCCCTCGCCCCAACTCCTCCCCAAGTAATGCGCATCAACGCCAAAGGCGAAGTCACCGGCCCCAACCTCGCCCGAGGCAAAGGCTACGACGCCGCCCTCAAATGGACCGCCTCCACCCCAGACAACGAAATCTCGGGCTACGCCATCACCATTCGCTCTTCAACCTCTCCCAATTGGGAACGCGAAATCGTCGTCGGCAAAGTCACTGAATACACGCTCCCCGGCCTCTCCATCGACGACATCATCGTCGGCGTCCGGGCCATCGGCAAGAACGGCGTCGAGTCCCCCGTAGCCGCCTACATCCTGGTACCGCGCAATTTCAACACAGCACCGTTACTCTAGTAGCCGTTACTCTAGTAACTGAGCATGGCTCAACCAAAACGCAAGGCCCAGGCGACCGCCGCCCCCACACAACCCGCTCTCTCGCTCGATGACCGCAGACTCTTCATCAACCGCGAACTCAGCCTCCTCGGCTTCCAGCGCCGCGTCCTCGAAGAAGCAAACGACCCCGCAAACCCGCTCCTCGAACGCGTCAAGTTCCTCTCCATTCTCGGCTCGAACCTCGATGAATTCTTCATGGTCCGCATCGCCGGCCTCAAGCACCAGGTCGACGCCGGCCTCGAAGAAGTAGGTCCCGACGGTCTCACCGCCACAGCCCAGCTCGAAGCCATCCGCCCCGTCGTCGCGCAACTGATGATCGACGCGCGCAAATGCCTCCACGAATCGCTCGTTCCCGCACTCGCCCAGGAAGGCATCGAGTTCGTCACTATCAACGACCTCGATACCGCAACAAAACAGCGCCTCCACGACTACTTCCTCGACAAGGTCTACCCCGTCCTGACCCCGCTCGCCTTCGACCCAGGCCGCCCCTTCCCGCACATCTCAAACCTGAGCCTCAACCTCGCCATTCTCATCCAGGGGTCGGAAGGCGAAAACCACTTTGCCCGCCTCAAAGTTCCAGACACTCTCCCGCAACTCATCCCGATCGAGACCAACGGCAAAGCTCGGCGCGCCCACACACAGCGCTTCATCTGGCTCGAACAACTCATCGTCGCCCACCTCAACGAGCTCTTCCCCGGCATGAAGGTCCTCGAAGCCCACCCCTTCCACGTCACCCGCGACGCCGACGTCGCCATCCAGGAGCTCGAAGCCGATGACCTCCTCGAAACCATCGAAGAATCCGTCCGCCAGCGCCGCTTCGGCGACGTCGTCCGCGTCAAGGTCAACCAG
>JBKJUN010000832.1:0-14959 GCA_046590555.1 Bryobacter sp.
TGGTGGGCTGGCCGATGCCGTTGATCCACCAGTTGAGGGGTTCGCCGTCGTCGAGGAGCTTCTTGGCGCCAGTGGCAGAGCAAAGGAGGGTCTTCGATTTGAGGGCTGCCTTGGCTACGACTTCGTCGGCGCGGGGCATGACGAGTTCTTTCCCGCCGGTGGGGGCGATGATGATCGGGGATTCGAGGTGGATACCGAAGAGGTCGAGTGATGTGTCGATATTGGTAACGTCTACCATGACGCGGGGAACGAGATCCCAGTGACCGTAGGCGTCACGGTTGGAGCGAAGGGTTCGTTCGTCTTCTACGCCACCGGCGATGAAATCGTAGGCGAGTTTGTGGAGCTTGCGGCGGGCGATGTCTTCGAATTCGTGGACGTTTACGGGGCCGTAGAGGTCATCATCTTCGGCGCTGAAGAGTGGTGAGGCCGCGACGTGCGCGACGAAGAGGCTGAGGGCAGAACGACGATTCATCTCGGTTGCGATTCTATCGCGTTACCGCGAAAGAAGCTGAGACGAAATGGTTGGTTGAGGAATCTCAATCCCATGCGCGCTCTTTTGATTTGGTTCAGCTTGATAGCTTCGATTGTTCAGGCGCAATCGCAGTTGCGGTTGTTGTCGACCCAGTTTGAAGGATTGGTGGAGAAGACAGATCCGGCAGTGGTGCAGATTGTGGTGCGGGCGTTCTCGGCCTCAGCGGAAGATTCTGCTCCTTTGATCCGAAGTTCGAAGGGGAACGGGTCTGGTGTAATTGTATCTGCGGATGGGTATATCCTGACGAATTCGCATGTGGTGGCGAATGCGGGGCGGATCCAGGTGTTATTGCCTCAAGCAATGGGGGCGGCTCACCGGCACTTGTCTGTCTTGCGGACGAACGGCAAGCTGGTGAATGCGCGGGTGGTGGGGCAGGACCGGGAGACGGATATTGCGGTATTGAAGATTGATGAAACGGGGCTTCTTCCGTTTCTGTCGTTTGGGGATAGTGAGCGGTTGCGGGAGGGGCAGTTGGTGTTTGCGTTTGGGAGCCCGCTTGGGCTCGACAACAGCGTGACGATGGGGATTGTCTCGGCTAAAGCGCGGCAGGTGAAGCCGGATGATCCGATGGTGTACATCCAGACGGATGCGGCGATCAATCCTGGAAATTCAGGTGGGCCGTTGGTGGATGGTGACGGGAAGATTGTTGGGATCAACACGTTCATCTTCACGAATTCTGGTGGGAGTGAAGGGATTGGCTTTGCTTCGCCATCAAATATTGTGCAGACAGTCTATGAGCAAATCCGGCAGCATGGGCGGGTGAGGCGTGGGCAGATTGGGGTGTTGGCGCAGACGATTTCTCCGCTGCTTGCGATAGCGCTGGGGCTTGCCATGGACGCCAGTGTTGTGATCGAGGATGTTACGCCCGGTAGCGCTGCCGAGGCGGCCGGGCTGAAGATCGGCGATGTGGTTGTCGCACTCAATGGGAAGCCGATTGAAAATGCGCGGCAGTTTGGCGTGAACATCTATCAGAATGCGGGGAAGACGATTGAAGTGGATCTGGTGCGGGGTAAAAAGCCGATGAAGATTGGCGTTGCTGTACTTGAGCGGCCTCGGGATCCGGACCGCTTGCTCGCGCATTTGCAGGGGGAGCAGAGCCGGGTGAGGAAGCTTGGGATTCTGGCGGTAGATGTGGATGAGAAAGTGATTCCACTGTATTCGGCACTTCGTGAATATACAGGTGTGGCGGTTGCCGGGATCACTACAGACCTGTCGGTGGAGGCGAATCGTTTGCAGCCGGGCGATGTAGTGCACAGGGTGAATCAGGAGGCGGTGCTGAATCTTGCTGGACTTAGGAAGATGCTTGAAGAGTTCAAGCATGGCCAGGTGGTGGCGGTACAGGTGGAGCGCGCCGGGCAGATGCAGTTTGTGGTGCTGGAGATCGACTAGCGCGGCGCGGCCGGGCGCACTGGTGGCGTGGGCCCGGCTTAGGTAGTAATGCGGGTTCGGATTTCAATGAACTGTGGAGGATTGGGTACCTCCCGGGTTTGGGTTTGTTTTCTAGTTTTCCTGCGGCTGTGTTGGATGTGTTGGTTTTGGCGGCAGGTTTTCGTATTTGGTCAGGATGCGTTGGGCGTATTCGTGGAAGATGCGATCGGCTTTGGGGTTGCCGGTGATAGATGGGATTTTGGGTTCTGCGGGATTCGCAAGCTCGATGGGGACGAGGCCTTCCGGGGTGACCAGGACCGGGTAGACTTCTTCTTTTGGGCGCGCAGGGAGAGGAGGGAGGTCCTCGATGGGTTCGATTTTCACGTTTTTGTTGCTGGAGAGGAATTGATCTCGAATTTGGATCTCCTGGCGGAGTAGTTTTAGGGTGCGGGCCATGCGGGCGGGGAGACGGTCCAGTTCGCGCAGGATGGAGGGGAGGAAGGGGACTGGGGTGGCGAGGATATCGGCGACGCGGAAGCTCATGGCGTGGTTGAGAAGATATTCCATCTGGAGGAAGCGGAGCTGCTGGTGGATGAGTTGGTGAACGAGTGAGACCTCGGTGGGCGTGATTGGGTTGAACTGTTCGAGGTAGTTGGTAACGACGGTGAGGGCGATGTCGTTATCGTGGAGGAAGCCGTCGAAGTTTTTGAGGCTAAAGAGACCGTGTTTTAGAGAGTTGGAGGCGGAGCGTAGTTTGCCGGCGGTGGAACGGGGGCCGGTGGATTTTTGGGCATTGGCGCGGTTGGCCAAGAGGGCGGCTTCGGACATGGTTTTCTTGCGTGGGGTCTCCACGGTCGAGGGGTCGGTGGCTATGTTCCGTTCGTTATTCTTTTCATTGTTCATTGGAATTCTCCTGAGCAAAAGTTAGCAGGTGGTGAGGCGGGCTTAATGTTGGGGGCTGGCGGGTTTTGTCTGAAATCAGTGGGTTAGAGGCAAAAGATTTCTGAAAATTGTTGTGACTCGCGAAATCTTAATGTTCGAGAGCGTTGGATAATCGGCTTTTTGATAGTCGGAACGACTGCCTCAAAACCAGCGCGGCTCTTTGCCCTGTAGCTTCGTCAAGCTTCTGGGTAACGGGTAAGCAAGCTGTGGAGATGAGTCAATAGTTGAGGGATATCTTTTGAAATTGTTTGCCAGCCGGTGTCTGAATTGATATCGAAGTATCCATGGACCAAGCGCTTGCGCATTGCTACGATCTCGGCCCAGGGGATTTCAGGCGATTCCACTCATTGGGCGTTTTGAGGTCCACTTTACTTCCGATTAGGGAAAACAATTTCGATTCGAGACGGACCAGATCCAAGAGACTGGGAGTGAACTGAGGAATAAACTCGACGAGGAAATCGACATCACTTTCAGCATGAAAGCGTGGGGTAAGCACGGAGCCGAACAAAGAGAGTTTCTTTATTTGGTTTGCTTGACAGAATTGGGTGAGTTCCGGTTGGGCAAGCAATGACATTAGTTCGGATTTTGGCCGTAAAGCCACTCCATGAATTTAACGTAGAGCTTAGATTGACTAATGGCGAAGTTGTTCAGCGGGACCTTCGGCACTTGCTCAGCGGGTCGATCTTTGAAGCTATACGCAGGGACGAGAAGATGTTCTGTCAGGTGCGCGCCGAGGAGGGGAGCCTCGTTTGGCCGGGTGGAGTGGACCTATGCCCGGATGCGGTGATCTGGGGTGGATTGCCGCCAGCGGATGCAGCATCTTGCGCAGCTTAGGCAGGTACGCTCAAAGGCGGGTAGAAATTCATTGTGTAGGTTTCCCGCGGCCATTCGCTGTGGAGATTCATTTCTTGCGAGTGAAGAGGTGTCATACGGTTCAGGCCCTGGTGGTGTCAGGGTGATTTTGGCGTTGGTACGGGTGGATGAGTCCCTAGCGTGATTTTTGCAAAATTCTGGATTGTTGGAGCGTTTTGGGTTTTGGGTTGAGTGGCAGATTCTAAGCGACTTTAGGCATGGTGTCGAATTGGATCGGGAAATGCTGAGGGCCAGTTGAGGTGGGAATTAGGAGAAAAGACTGGAAAAACATTGAGGAAAATGGATGGATGGCGCCGGGACGCTTCAGGCCGACAGCATTCCCTCGAAGTTGCCCTTGCTGCATTGCTGCTTTCAATCCAAGAGCCGGATAGAATTGAGGGCAAATGCCCGAAGTTTCCCGATTTTTTGGAATTGCTATTCGGTTCTACTACAACGACCATGAGCCAGCACATTTTCACGCCGTTTACGGTGAGCACGAAGCTTTGGTCGAAATCGACTCACTTGCTGTGCTTCGAGGGGAAATACCAAGGAGGGCGCTGGCGTTGGTTTTGGAGTGGGCAGCCCTGCATCGTTTAGAACTTCGGAAGAATTGGGAAGATGCTCGACAGGGTGTTCCTCCCGCCCGAATCGAGCCATTAGACTAAGAGAAGAGGTAGCAAGCAATGACATTGGTTCGGATTTTGGCCGTAAAGCCACTCCATGAATTTAACGTAGAGCTTAGATTGACTAATGGCGAAGTTGTTCAGCGGGACCTTCGGCACTTGCTGAGCGGGTCGATCTTTGAAGGTATACGCAGGGACGAGAAGATGTTCCGTCAGGTGCGGGCCGATGAGGGGAGCCTCGTTTGGCCGGGTGGAGTGGACCTTTGCCCGGATGCGGTGATCTGGGGTGGATTGCCGCCAGCGGATGCGGCATCTTGCGCAGCTTAGGCAGGTGCGCTTAGCAGATCGAATAGGCTGATTTGGCTTATCCGAATAGAAGAATTTTGAATTGATTAGGCACAATCGATCTCGAGAATCTGGTTTGTTGAATTGGGGATCGAAGATGCTGAGGCTAACAGCGCAGCATTGCACAGCAGCAGACGCGCTGCGCTGGAAGGGATTCTCGGACTCCAGAAGCAGGCAAAGCCTGACCTAGACGGGTTGACCATTCGCGAACCTATTGACTACGACTGGCGCGAATGGCCCGACTCGTCATTGACGCATCTGTTGCAGCCTCCTGGTGTTTTGAGGATGAAGAGACTGATTCCACAAACGGGGTACTGCAGGCAATAGGGGGAGCGTCGAGCTGATTGCACCTGCATTATGGGCGTACGAGATTGGAAAGATTGTGCTGAGGGGTGTGAAGCGGCAACGCAATACAGCAACGCAATACAAAGGAGACGCTCAGAGGGGCAACTGAGCTAGGCGACTCGGAGTTCTGCTGGCCCGCGCTTTCGGGGCTTTACGACGATTTCGACATCATGGCCGAGAGTTACCAGAAAACGCATGAGGCGCTCTACTGAATAGCCCCGGAACTGGCCGGCCAGCATTGCCGAAACTTTGGGTTGATCGATGCCCATGAGTACTGCCGCGGCGGTTTGAGTCAAGCGTCGTTGCCGGATGGTGCGATCTATTTTGACAACCAGTCCGGCCTTGATCAAATGTTCGCCCGAATCAGCGAGTCCGAGGTCCGCGAAGACATTTCCGGAACTGGGTTCCATTTCAAGTGATTTTGTTTTGAGCATTCTTTACCTCGCTGCGCAACTGTTTAAGCCGTTGGCGAATGATTTCGATTTCTGATTGTGGGGTTGCAATCCCAGACTTGGACTTCTTTTGAAAGGCGTGGATCACGAAAATTGAGTCACCAATCGAAACCGTGTATATCGCACGATAGGTTCCACTTCCATCGTTAGCAATGATTTCCATTACGCCGGTTCCAAGCCCCTGCAAGGGCTTTGCTTTGGGGCTCAAGTCGCCCAACTGAGCCAGGTACAAAGCGAAGCCGATGTCATCCTGGACGCTGGCCGGAAAAAGCCTGACGCACGATCGGGAATTGCAGAGCCAGGTGAGTGTTTTCAAGAGATTTATTTATGCTTATAGTGGCATAGTTTTAAGCCGCAGTAAAAGGCTTTTGGGTTATAGCTGGTGCTCCTATTCAGCATGCATGGAAGCGGATTATGGGAAAGAAGAAACTGGCGCTGGTGTCTAGAGTTTGGCGTGGAGAGCGTCGCCAGCGGGGATTGGCCCAGCGGCGGGGACTTCGGCTTCGGAGGGTTCTCGGCTGGAAGCTGCCGATTGCGAGGGGCGCTCGCTCATGCTGCTGAAGCGGATTACGGGTGTGCTGGAAGCCGGGTGGAAATTCAATGCGTAATTCAACTGTGTACATTCGCTGTGGAGATTCGTTTCCTGCTTGTTAAGAGACGTCGCACGGATTAGGCCCTAGTGGTGTCAGGATGATTTTGGGGTGGGTACGGGTGGATGCGTCCCTCGCGTGATTTTTGCAAAATTCTAGATTGTTGGAGCGTTTTGGGTTTGGGTTCAGTGGCAGATTCTCAACGATTTTAGTGATGGTGCCGAATTGGATCGGGAAAGGCTGAGGGCCAGGTGAGGCGGGAATTGGGAGAAAAGACCTCCAAAACATTGAGGAAAATAGATGGATGGTGCCGGGACGCTTCAGGCTGAGGGCAGGCTGAGGGCAGGCTGAGGGCAGGCTCATTTAGGAAAATGGATGGATAACGTCGGGACGTATCAGGCTGAGGGCTTTACCAAGAACGCCAATAGAACGCGCAGGGCCGGGGCTGGCTGGCAGCTTGCCAAACGATGCCATTAGCAAGCGCTGAGAATTCCTGCTATGGACCCAATCCGCGAGACGATTGACGGTGACATAATCTGGGAGTAGATTGAGGTATGACGATTGAACTCAAACCCGAGCAAGAAGTCCTTCTGAAAGAGGCGCTTCGTCAGGGTCGATTTGAGTCTGTAGAAGAGGCTTTGGCAAAGGCTCTGGATTCCATCCTGGTAAGCACGCTTACGGCTGCCACCCCTTCCGAACGAGCGGCGGCTTTTCGAGCATGGGCAGCGAATCATCCTCACACGACTCCGGTTCTGACGGATGAGGCGATCAGCCGGGAATCTATTTATTCTGTGCGCGGCTAAATGAGTTTCCTGGTTGATACAAATGTCCTGTTGCGGAGCGTGGAACCGCTGCATCCGCAACATGCGGTGGCGGTTGAGGCTGTATCGAGATTGCTGGATCAGGGTAGTCCGGTCTAGTTTACGCTGCAAAATATCGCGGAATTTTGGAATGTGGCAACACGGCCCCGGGACAAAAATGGTCTCGGCTTATTGATAGAAACCGTACGGGGTGAAGTGCAACGAATTGAAGATTTGCTTATTTTATTGCCAGATATTCCCTCCATCTATTCGATATGGAAGTCGCTGCTGGTGGAGCAGGGCGTTTCTGGAGTGCAGGTGCACGATGCCCGATTGGTTGCGACGATGAAAGCTCATGGAGTCACCGGATTACTCACGTTCCATGTGAACGATTTTAGGCGTTATGCCGGAATCGACTTGCAAGATCCTCAAAGTGTTGTAGAACGATAGTCTGCTTGCGAGTTCGCCCAGCGGGTGGGGAGCTCGGCTTCGGCAATCTGCCGCCTTGAAGATGCAGATTATGAGGGGCACTCGCTGATGCTGCTGAAGCGGATTGCAGATGCGCTGGATCGCCGAGTGGAGATTCGGTTCTTGCCTGTGAAGCGGCTACACACGGCTTAGATCGTGGTGGTGTCAGGGTGATTTTGGGGTTGGTGCGGGTGGATGCGTCCCTCCCGTGATTTTTGCAAAAGTCTGGATTGTTGGAGCGTTTTGGGTTTCGGGATCAGTGGCAGATTCTAAGCGACTTTAGGCAAGGTGCCGAATTGGATCGGGAAAGGCTGAGGGCCAACTGAGGCGGGAATTGGGAGAAAAGACCTCAAAAACATTGAGGAAAATGGATGGATGGCCCCGGGACACCCCAGGCTGATGGCTTTCCCAGGCTGATGCCTTTATTTTCCTATTTGGTGTCTTGGCGAAGTCGCGCTGCTCAGAGGTCAAGCTTTTTTTGCGGCCTGGCGCGGTAGGTTGTAGCCTTCAATTCGAGTTGCGGTCGCAACGCACCACGCAGTCTGTACAGCTTCGGGTTTTTTGGGTCAAAATTGAATAGTCGAACTAAGACATAGTCTTCCCCATAACGATCTGATGCCGCCAGCTCATTCTCAGTGATGAAGAAAGGAGTGTTGATCCTGCCAGTGGTGGTCTTCACCTCTATGTACTCAGCTTTACCCGCGATGTTGAAAGCCAAAATGTCGTAGCCGCAGCCATCCCCCTCATCTTGGGAGGTATGAATCATCCGCTTGACCAAATCTGGGCGTTTCGCCCGATTTGAGCTTTTAATAACTCAAAGGCGAATTTCTCACCTTGTAAACCCAGTTCTGCATTTGCTCTAGTGTGCCCTGAGGCAGAACTAGGTGACCGCATGGCTTTGGTTTTTCCAGGCTTGGACTCGGTTTGCTTTAAATCTGGGGGGGCGACTTCGATTTCTTCAAGTCTGAACAGCGAACCATGTGGGGGCTTCGAGAGAGGCAATTCGACATCTGCAGTTTGGAGTCTGCTGAGTTTACTGTTGCGTTGCGCCTTTGGGCGACGACTTGATGCGCCACCCGAAAGACTTTCTGAAGCGGGTTGGGGTAGCGTTATAAACTTCCATTTCGAAGATTGTACCTTTCCAAGAATGGGCTTTGACATCAGCTTCGTTGACCATTGGATAAGTTGCTTAGAGAGTTCGGCTGAGGCCGTGAACGATATTCCGGTCAAAGCTTGAAGATGCTTTTCTTGTGGATACCTGGTGCCCGCCGTCCTCCGAATTTCATGGTATCGATTGAGGTCAGTTTGGGTCATGGCGCACATCCGAGCTGGCCCAAAGAAACGGCTAGAGGGATCGTAAACCCAGTTCTTTGTACCCGTCCAAAGCTTGAGAGTAAGTTCTGGATCCTTTGGTGCCCCATTCACAAAGTTACGAATCGTTTGACGAATTTCTATAATGGATGTGGCGAGTGGAATTTCTTTCTTTTTCATCGATTCCCTTAACTTATGACAGTTTTATCGATATGGATGTACTAGCTCCATTATTTCTGCATCTTCAGAAATCTGCCGATTTCTGATCGCGTCTTCTACTTTGGCTGCATGGTTGCTCAGGTACTCGAATTGACCGGGCGCACCAAAGTGTTCGCCAGAATTGTAATCTGTCCGTTTCGGATTTGGTACCGTCAAGATTGAATCTTTGAGTGATTTCGGCCAAGATGTGTTCGGATCACAATGCTCAAAAGTTTCCGATTTATCGACCGTTAAGAGATCTATGAGCTCCCAGGCAATTTTGTTCGCTCCACAGTACGAGACTTGTTCGCAAACGAATGAGGGGAAAGGCGTTGTCTACACCAAGCCTTGGGTGGTTGATTTGCTGTTGGACTTGGCTGGGTACACGGTAGAGGCCGACCTCGTGTCGGCGGTTGCAGTTGAGCCCTCTGCAGGCGATGGCGCATTTTTAGTTCCAATGGCCAAGCGGCTGATAGCGTCCTGCCGGAAGCAGGGACGACCGCTTATTCATTGCACGAAATCCATTATTGCGTATGAGCTGGATGGTGCAAGTGCGGCCATCGCAAAGCAATCTCTCGTCACAGCCCTGGAATCCTTCGAGGTGCCTCTTGCGATTGCAATTGAGCTGTCATCCGGTTGGATACGAACTGGAGATTATCTCTTTGAAGTTTTTCAGCTTCCGCAAGCGGATTTTGTAATCGGCAATCCGCCATATGTTCGACTTGAGGATATTCCTGAGGAGGTAGCTGGAGCGTACCGACAGTCTTACCCAACAATGACTGGTAGGGCGGATCTCTACATTGCCTTCTATGAGGCTAGTCTCATGCAATTAAAGCCCAAAGGAGTGTGCGCCTTCATTTGTGCGGATCGATGGATGCTGAATCAATACGGAGCGCAACTTCGAAATCTGGTTACCTCACAATTCGCCGTGGAAACAATTGTTGAAATGCACAAGGCAAACGCCTTTCACGATGACGTTAGCGCATACCCTGCTATCACCGTCATCCGCAAAGGGACTCAGAAGGGGGCGGTTATCGCCACGGCACTCCCGGGAGCAGAGGAAGTTGGCCCCGCCGCTCTTGCGCAAGCCTTACTAGAGATTCGTTCTGGCAGTACGATGACACTAACGCCGGGGCTTCGGACTGCTGTTGTCCATTCATGGTTTGGAGGTTCCGATCCCTGGCCTTGCAGTTCGCCTTCTCGACTTGCACTATTGCGCAGGTTGGAAGAACGATTTGAGCCGCTCGAATCTATTCGCAATGCGGCGAAAGTGGGTATTGGAGTTGCGACAGGTCTCGATGAAGTTTTCATTACCAAAGACACTTGTCTTGTTGAGCGCTCTCGCCTAACGCCGCTGGCGCTTGCAAAAGATACTATGACCGGCCATCTCAAATGGTCGGGTCACTACCTGATTGATCCTTGGACACAGGATGGCCTTGTGGATCTGAGAGACTTTCCAGCGCTGGCGCGATACTTTGGGCAGCACGCCGAGCTTGTGAAGCGAAGAAACACTGCACTGAAAAACCCGAATAATTGGTATCGGACGATTGATCGTGTAACGCACTCGCTAATTCAGAAACCAAAGCTATATATTCCTGACATCAAGGATCAGTTCAACCCGGTACTTGATCGCGGCGAAACTTACCCACATCACAATCTGTATTTCGTTCAGTCGGACGCTTGGGATCTTGAGGTGTTGGGAGGGATACTCCTTTCAGCCGTTGGACAGTTTTTTATCGAGTGCTACGGTGTTCGAATGCGGGGAGGCTATTTGCGCTTTCAAGCTCAATACCTTCGCCGAATCAGGGTTCCAAACCCAGAGACCATCTCAGCCGATCTGCGAGCTGGCCTTGTTTCAGCCTTTCGTGAGCGAGATCGAACGCGAGCAACTGAGATTGCGCTAAAGATTTACCAAATCGACCGGGCTGAAATGGAGACGGACTTTGGATATTGAAAAACGACTACAAGATGCAGTTCAGCGTTTCTGGGACGGCCGCAATAAGAATTTTGAGAAGCAAAAAGAGAGTGGGAAAATCGACGCTGGGACGCGAGGCGCGGTTACTGCAGGGACTCAGATGGGAGCGCTTGAGGTCCTAATCGTCGACGTACTGTGCGAAGCTGGGCTGAAGAGTCTCGACGTGAAGACCCGCACTGGCCTTGAACTGCCTGGCTACTATCGTCCTGAGAAGAAGTGGGATCTGATTGTGGTGTCAGAAGGACAACTGGTTCTGGCAATGGAGTTCAAATCCATGGTGGGGTCTTTCGGCAAGAATCTCAACAACCGATCAGAAGAAGCACTTGGCAGCGCCACTTGTCTCTGGACGGCCTATAGGGAAGGGCGTTTCGGAACGGCTCCGGTGCCATTCCTTGGATACCTTTTCTTGCTTGAGGATCATCCCATTGTGCATGCGCCGAAAGGGTATGCCGAGCCTTATTTTGCAGTTGATCCGGTGTTCAAGACTGGTGAGGGGAGAGGTCGGCGTAGTGCAGCCGGAGTCTCATACGTAAAGCGATTCGAGATTCTTTGCCGACGGCTGGTTTTGGAGCGGCTTTACACTGCGACTTGTTTGCTGCTTGCTACAAACGAGCATCCGACGCAGATTCTGCAGCCAGCAGACGATCTCAGTTTTCAGCGATTTGTGGCTGGCTTACGAGGGCATGCCCGGACATTTCTCGAATGTCAGAGGTGATCTTTTCCAATCCTTCGGCCCCTCAAACAAAGGATTTTAAGACCAATAGTTAGCTCATAAGCATTCATGGACTAGCGGGATCAACTGTCTTTCACCGGCTTGCCCAGTAGCCAATACCCAAAATCGCCTTCAACAACTGTATGTGCGCGGGCAAAAAAACGTGAATGCAAAATTAGTCTTCACCTTCCCATGTCGGCTCGAAATGTGATCGACATTGGCTGCGTTCCTGTGTGACTGATGTATTCAGCACAGCCATGGGACGTGAAGGGAGCGGATTTTCCAGCCCGCAATCGTTCTTCCCGAACAAAGAGATGGATTTTGATTCCAAGCTTCTTGTGGTTGATAAGTTCCCGGCCTTTTTTGTCTGCTGGTGAGATTTGGTTTTGGCTCTGCCAATTAAAAGTGTTTTCGTCGATCCAGTGATCCTGATAGCGATGTTCATGGACGCGGCCCTGTTTGTTTAGAGTGACAAGCAGGATGTGGGCCTTCTTTTCGTTCAGCACCACATGGCCGAGATTCCAGTTGCCGACGTTGAAGACTTCGCCGAACAGTGCTGGGATGTCTTCGCGTTTGAATTTCTGGCCGATGGCTAGCTCCCATGGTTCGATGATGGCCTTTAGGCGCGCTAGCGTTCGATAGTCCTCGGTGGCGACCATGTCCGCATAAGCTGGGTTATTCGCTCTTAGGATGTATTCGCCTTGTGCAGACTTTACGACGTTTCTCAAGAGGTACTGGTTGTCTCCGCTGGTATCGGTACGTTCGATAGCCATGATGCTGCCGGTGATGGAGCCGGCGCGTTGCGGGGTGATGTGCTCGAGCAGGAGATAGTCTCTATCTTTGATTGGGTGGGTGCCGCCGTGCATTGAATTGCCGGAGGCTCGGGCGATGAAGTGCTTTTCGGGGCTTAGGTGGCCGTGTTCTTCGCTTAGGGTGCGGTGCTCTTCTGAGTCTGTGGTGCCTGTGCGGAAGTGGCCACAGGCAATGGCCAGGTTGGGGAAATACGGGATTGCGACTCGTTGCCTGGTGGGGGTGTCGATAGGGATGACCTTACGTGTTTCATCAGCAACTTCGGGTTGGCGGGCTTGATAGCCCGATAGCCGATAGTCGATCATTTCTTGCACCAGCTTTGTGAAGTAGCTCACTTGATCTGACGGGATGCTCAAGGTGGCAACGAAGAGTTGGCCATCCAGCTTGAAGCTGGCTTGTTCTGATTTGGTATTCTCGCCGATCCAGGCGGCCACGGGATTCTTGCGCCAGTAGGCTTGAAATCTGCCAGCTTCTACGTTGGGGACTTCGGCGAGTAGGTTTGGGCGGCGGTGTAGGACTTGCCATGATCGGTCTGACAATGTCTGCAATGTGGGCGGGGTTTGCCAGCCGTCGAGTTCCTGAAAGGCTTCGAGCAGGATCATCTTGAAGCTCTTGGTCATGCTGGTGGTTTCGAGTTCAGCCAGGAAGCTGATGGCGTTGTGCTCGAGGGGAGCTTCGAGGTCGTTTTGCGCTTTCAAGAATGCTGGCCAGTTGTTGTAGTCGCTGCGCAGCTTGGCGGCGCTGGCTCCGGCGCGGTGGAATTCGAGGCGGGTGGGGCGGCGCTCTAGCGTTTCCTTCAGCGACTGGTAGAGCTTGTCGAGGCCTTGCGTGTCGAGCGAGCGCATGAAGTCGAGCAGTTGCAGGTCGTAGTTGATGAAGCAGCCCTCTGGGAGGGGGAGGGATTTGGCTTCAAGTTTCTGGCAGAAGTCCGCCAGGCTTATGCTGGCACCTGATGCGGTTGCTAAAAGTTGGGAGCGGTTGAGGAAGGCCTTGTCGTTGCCAATGAAGTCGAGGATGACCAGATGGGATTTGCCTTCGTGGAGCCGCAAGCCACGGCCGATTTGCTGCAGGAATAGCACCGATGAATCGGTGGGGCGGAGCAGCATGACGGTATCGATTTCAGGCAGGTCGACGCCTTCGTTGAAGAGGTCTACTGAGAATAGGACGTCGAGATCGTTGTTGCGGAGTTGGGCTAGCGCTTCGGAGCGGCTGAGCTGCGATTGGCCGTGGACAGCGGCGGCGCGGATGCCCAGTTTCTGGAACTGATCGGCCATGAAATCGGCATGGCGGATGGAGATGCAGAAGGCGAGGGTGCGGCGTTGCTTGTATTGCTGCCACTCTTTGTGGGCGTGGCGGGCACGGGCGAGGGTGGCGAGTTTGGCTTCGAGGCGCTCGGGATCGAAGTTTTTGCCGCGCCAGGGGACTTCTTTATAGTCGATGGTTTCGTCGAAGATGCCGTAGTAGTGGAAGGGGGCGAGGAGGCGGCTTTCGATGCCGTTGAAGAGGTTGCGGGTGAAGACTAGATTGTCATCGCAGAGGGAGAGGATGCTCGATTGGTCGGTACGGTCTGGCGTGGCGGTGAGGCCGAGGAGGAATTTCGGCTCGAAGTGGTTGAGGAGCTTGCGGTAGGTGAGGGCGGCAGCGTGGTGGAATTCGTCAACTACGATGTAGTCGAAGTAGGTGGTGGGGAATTTCTCGAGGTGGGGCAGTTTGCCGAGGGTCTGGATGCTGGCGCAGAGGATGTCGACTTGAGAGTCGCGACGGTCTCCCATGTAGTAGCCGACGGAAGCGCCGGGGCGGATGCGGAGGAAGGTTTCAGCAGCCTGGTGGAGGATCTCTTCGCGGTGGGCCACGAAGAGGATGCGGCTGGCGTTCATGGCGGCGGCATCGAAGGCGGCGAGCCAGGTTTTGCCAAGGCCGGTGGCCATAACGACGAGGCCGCGGCGGTAGCCTTCTTTTCGGGTAGCAGCGACTGCGGCCAGGGCGTGCTGCTGGACTTCGGAAGGGGTGGGCGGGGCTTCGTGCTCTGTGGAGCCGGGGGCGATGGGGAGGGCGGGCGGTTTGCGGCGGCGCTCGTAATCGTTGATCCAGCCGTGGGTGAGGGCAATGGCTTTGGGGTGTTGGAACAGGACGTCGAAGCGGTGGCGGGCTTCCTCAAAGCCAGACTGTTTAGCCCCCAGATCTGGCGGGAAGTCGATACGGTAGTTCCACTCGATGGCATCCTGAAGGGCGGCTTCGCTGATGTTGCTGGAGCCGATGTAGGCTTGCCCCTTGAGCGGAGAGAAGGTTTCAATGAAGATCCAGGCTTTGAGATGGAAGCTTGCGTTGTGGGACTCGAAGATTTTGACTTCTGCACCCTGCTGGCTGAGCAGCATGAGGATGCGCAGGGCTTCAGGGTCGGTGATGTCGAGATAGTCGCTGGTGAGGATGCGGAGGCGGGCGGGGTTTGGGTTGCGGGTGAGGGCTTGCTCCAGGTCTGGCAGCAGGAGGCGGAGGCCGGTGGTCTTGGTGAAGGATACGGCTACGTTGATCTCGCTGGCTTGCGAGATGGAGTGGCAGAGGTGAGGGAGGAAGTGGTGGTCTTTGCCGCCGGGGATAAGTTGGGTTAAGGGGGAGGGTTGCTTTAAGAGGAGGGC
>JBKJUN010000853.1:0-3967 GCA_046590555.1 Bryobacter sp.
AGCGTTCCAAGCGTCAGGCCTGGGTTGAGGTCGACACGGGCGGCATTGGCCGGATCATAGCGACGGGGATCGAAGTAATTCTGGAGGAGCTTGCCGTAAGTGTAAGTGGGGCCCAGATACGCCCAGCGCACGCCATATTCCAGGGTGAGCTTGCGATTGACGCGCCAGGAATCCTGAGCATAGCCTTCAACGCCAAAGAAGCGGAATGTGCCGAAGAAGCGGCCGTTGGATTGATTGACCGACGTATAGTTGCCCAGCAGCATGTTGGCAAAAGTGTTGCCTGTGGAGAGCGGGTTGTCGGCTGAATCGCCGAAGTTGAAATTCATCGCGTCAGTCCAGCTTGGCTGCTGACCGTTGAGATTCATGTTGAAGAAGGCACCAAATTTAAGGGTATGTTTGCCCATGTTCTTGGTCATGTTGTCTGTCCAGGTGAACTGCTTGGCTTCGGATAACCAGCCTGCGGCAAAGCCAGGATAGTTGCAGCTTCCGACTCCGCAGTTAAAGCGAGGAAAGCGACTTCGGAGGTTGGCTTCGGGGAAGAATTCCGGGAAAGTAAATCCAAGATCCTTACGATCATATTGAGCCTTGTTGGCGCCGGGCTGAACGTCGACCAATTGCGTGAGTCGGTTGTAGCTGAAGATGAACTCGTTTGTGGTGGAGGGCGAGATCACGTTGATGAGGTTGTAGCTCCAGGAACTGCCTGGCTTACGACGAAATTGCGGAAAGACCGGATAGGGAGTTGAGGCGAAGATTCCGAGGCCCTGCTCTTCGTGGTTGGCGTCATCGGCCCAACGGAAGAAGAAGTTGGCGCGGTCGCTGATCGTGTAATCAAGCCGAAGCACTTTGCCTTCTTTGTTGAAACGGTAAGTATCCTGAAAAAAGGAGCGAACGGTTTCTGGAACGTTTGGAGTGGGAATGGTTCCGGCATAGCTTGCCCCTTGGAGCACTTTCAAAAATCCACCCGTATTCTGAGCCCACTGGCTGCGGGGCACAATGTTACCGGGGTAAGGGTTGCCACCGATGATTCTGCCACCCGGCTCACGAATTGCCGAATTGGGCTGGAAGACCTGCCCGATGCGGTAACCCGTATCAACGCCACCGGCAGTGATGATGTTACTGGCGCGGTAGAGTCGGGAAAGGTCGCCTGTGAGGATGTCTGGATGCGGAAGGTCAACGAATGTTCCACCGCTTGGCCGCGTGGCTAAAGTCTTTTCGTAGTTAAAGAAGAAGAACAGCTTGGGGTCTTTGCGGGAAGAGATTTTCGGGATCATCAGAGGACCGCCGATGTTGCCGCCAAACTGGTTGAAGCGGAGCTTTTGCGTTGTACCGCTGCGGTCGAAAGGTTGGCGAGCATCCAGCGCGTTGTTGCGAAGAAACTCATAGAGCGTGCCGTGATAATCCTTGCCGCCGGACTTTGTGTTGACCGAAATCATGATGCCAGGATTACGGCCGAATTCGGCGTTGAAGGTGGAGGTCTGGACTTTGAATTCGCCCACGGCGTCGAGAGATACTTGGGTGTACTGCCCATCGTTGGCGCCAACGTCAGTGTTGATTGCGCCATCGAGAAACACGTTGTTGGCAGAACCGCGCAATCCGTTCACATTGAAGGCATCCGTATTGTTAAAGGCAAGCCTGAAGTCTGTACGATCATTTGATACAACCCCAGGGAGGGTACGCATGAGCGATTGGAAATCACGCCCGTTGAGTGAGAGATCTGTGACCTGCTTACCGGTAATAGTGAAGCTTTTGTTGGCGGTCGTAGTTTCAACAACAGGTACTTCTGCTTCAACGGTTATCGAGTCTGTGGTGGAACCGATCTGAAGGGCAAGTTTGCCGAGATTCATGATCTGGTTCTGGTCGAGTTGAAGGTCTGTCTGGGTGAGGGCCTTAAAACCGGAAGTCTGAATCTTGAGTGAGTAAAGGCCGGGTTGAATGTTTGAAATTTGAAAGGCTCCATCATCGCCGCTCAAAACTTCGCGAACCATGACGGATTTGCGTTGGTCGGTGGCACCAATTTTTGCGCCTTTGATGGATGCGCCCGAGGGATCAACTAGAATGCCCTGAATTGTGCCGGTTTGGGCAAAAGTAAGGGCCGAAGCAACGATGAGTAAAGCAGTAAACTTGGCTTTCATTGTGCTTAAGTTTATCATCGCTTTTTTTCAATTTGACTGGCGGATAAGCCACCACTTCCTCATTTCTTTATTCTTTAAAAACGAAGCGATAGCCCAAAGAAGTTTCGTCGCACTGGCTACCACCGCGCCGGGAGTAGCGGAAGAGTTGAAGTTTTTTCAGAGGAAGAAGCAAAGTGAATTGAGCTGATCATGAATCAGATTATTCCTAAGGATGATCCTCCCGCAGCAATTGAGGCGGGTTGTCTACAATATCTGGATCGGCAACTTTGATTGGCACTGAAAATCTGAAACGCAGTGGGGCCCACTGCGAGAATTGCCGCATGCGACTTAAGTCACTGCAACAAGGGATCGTTGGCAGAGCGATGCTGGCAGATCAGTCGCTGATGGAAGTGTTCATTTAACCAAGGGTGGGTTTAATCGTTTGCTTACGATTCGGGCCTTGACCTATTGCTCCAGCGAATGGAATCTAAAAGTCTGGCCATGTTCCGCGACGCATCTGAGTTGTTTGCGACCAAATCGTGGTTGGTGCAATCTAAGGAATTGTACCTTTTATGCAAGTTGTTCGCGCCGCGACGAATCCCAGTCAACAAACACCTAGCCCTGCCGCCTTTCGGCTGCCGCAGGCGTTGATAGAGAAGAACGCTGACAGGCTCTGCTGGATATCTATCCTCTGCGGCGTGACTACAGTTGCCTTGCTCGCCATGGAAGGATTTCTGCAACCCGAATTTGGAATTGCTTTCCAACTAGCTTCAATCCGATGGACCATTGCAGGCATTTTTGCGCTCACCGGTGCCTTCATTGCTATTCAGCAATTTCGTTTGGTGCGCAAAGAGTCGCTGCTTGATTTGGGAATTGCGTTTCAGGTTGCAATTGCTTTCTCTATAGCCATGTTTGAAACAACGTTTAACTGGAATGCTAATGTGCCGGTACTGGGCCATAGTGGAGTGGCGATCTGGCTTGCTCTCTGTGGTCTTCTGTTGCCGAATGCGCCATTAAAGTCTGCTATGGCCGCTGTTTTGAGTGTGCTTGCATGGCCTGCGGCTTATGTACTGAACCTAAACCTGCATGGCTTTACTCCATTGCCATGGAACCGTTTATTGATCTGGGTTGGTTCGTTATTGTTAGTTGCGATTTGGATGTACGTACTGAATGCCCGAATGTTTGCAATGCAATGGAAACAGATGAAGGCCGAGGAACTTGGAAGTTACCGATTGGATTATTTGATTGGCAAAGGCGGAATGGGTGAGGTGTGGCGGGCGCGACACACGATGCTGGCTAGAGATGCGGCTGTCAAGTTGATTCGTGGAGATGTGCTTGCAGGCGCATCTGGAAGGCAAGAGGCGATGATTCGTCAGCGATTTGAACGCGAGGCCAAAGCGACTGCAAGCTTGAGGAGCCCTCATACGGTTGCACTGTACGATTTCGGACGGACCGCCGATAATACTTTTTACTATGTGATGGAACTGCTCGATGGTATCGATCTACAAACCATGGTGGATCAATATGGGCCGATGCATGCCGGTCGTGTAGCCAAGCTGATGCTAGGTATTGCTGCTTCCCTAAATGAAGCGCATAAAGCCGGAATGATTCATCGAGATATCAAGCCCAAGAATCTCGTCTTGGCCAAGCTCGGACTTGAGTATGACTTCGTCAAAGTATTGGACTTTGGACTCGTGAAATCAAAGCTGCTCGAAGAAGACTCGAAGCTGATGACGATGGAAGGTTCTGCCACTGGAACGCCCGCATACATGCCTCCGGAAATTGCGATGGGGAGCAAGAATGTAGACGGAAGAGCAGATCTCTATTCGCTCGGTTGTGTCGCCTACTTCCTGCTC